>JAEULH010000023.1 GCA_016793925.1 Rhodospirillales bacterium
AGGAAAGCGACGGAGACACGCATGTCCATTACCGCAGAGCGGAAACAGGAAGTCATTCGCGATTACGCGACCGGCACCAACGACACCGGCTCGCCGGAGGTGCAGGTCGCCATTCTGAGCGAACGGATCCGCAATCTCACGGAGCACCTCAAGGTCCACAAGAAGGACTTCCACTCGCGTCGGGGCCTCCTGATGATGGTCGGCCAGCGACGCCGGTTGCTCGATTACCTCAAAGACAAGGAAGCGAGCCGGTATACCGCGCTTCTCGAACGGCTGGGCCTGCGCCGCTAGCTCGCGGCGAGCGCGCCGGGATCGGCCCGTCGCGCTCGGTCCATGCTACCCGTTTGCCAGAAAGGAAAGTTGATGTTCAAAGAGTTCCGCAAGGACGTGCAATGGGGCGGGCGCACCCTGACGCTCGAGTCGGGGAAGATTGCCCGTCAGGCGGACGGCGCTGTCCTCGCAACCTACGGCGAGACCGAGGTCCTGTGCACCATCGTCTACGAGAAGACGGCGAAGCCGGGCCAGGACTGGTTCCCGCTCTCCGTTCACTACCAGGAAAAGACGTTCGCCGCGGGCAAGATCCCGGGCGGTTTCTTCAAGCGCGAGGGCCGGCCAGCCGAGAAGGAGATCCTCAGCTCGCGGCTGATCGACCGGCCGATCCGGCCGCTCTTCGCCAAGGGCTTTCGCAACGAGACGCAGATTATCTGCACCGTCCTGTCGCACGACCTGGAAAACGACCCTGACATCGTCGCCATGATCGGCACCTCGGCGGCGCTGACCCTCTCCGGCGTGCCGTTTTTCGGTCCGATCGCCGGCAGTCGCGTCGGCTACATCGACGGCGCCTACGTTCTCAACCCCCGGCTCGACGAGCTTCGCGACAGCGCTCTCGATCTCGTCGTCGCCGGCACGCGCGAAGGCGTGCTGATGGTCGAGTCGGAGGCCCGCGAGCTGTCCGAAGACGTGATGCTCGGGGCGGTGATGTTCGGTCACCAGGCGAACCAGCCGGTCATCGACGCCATCGTCGATCTGGCCGAGGCCTGCGCGCGCGAGCCGATCGAGCTGCCGGCGCCGACGGCGGGACTGGCGGATCTTTCCGACCGCCTGCGTGCGGACGCGGAGGAGCACCTGCGCGCGGCCTACACCGAAACCGTGAAGGCCACCCGCCGCGAAAAGGTCGCGAGCCTGAAGGCGCAAATGTCCGACGCTCTGTCCGCCGACGAAGGGATCGATCCCGAGATCATCTTCGACGGCTTCGACGACGCGTTCCGCGACCTCGAAAAGGATGTCGTGCGCCAGAGCATTCTGAGCGAGCGCCGCCGCATCGACGGTCGCGGGCCGGCCGACATCCGGCCGATCGCCGCGGAAGTCGGCCTGCTGCCGCGGGCGCATGGCAGCGCCCTGTTTACCCGCGGCGAAACGCAGGCGCTGGTCGTAACCACCCTCGGCACGGGACAGGACGAGCAGATCATCGACGCGCTTGCCGGGGAGTTTCGCGAGCGCTTCCTGCTGCATTACAATTTCCCGCCCTACTCCGTCGGCGAAGCCGGCCGCTTCGGCTTCACCGGTCGACGCGAGGTCGGCCACGGCAAGCTCGCCTGGCGCGCGGTCCGCCCGCTGCTCCCGACCAAGGAGGCTTTCCCCTACACGATCCGGGTCGTCTCCGAGATCACCGAGTCGAACGGCTCGTCGTCGATGGCGACCGTTTGCGGCGCCTCGCTCTCGCTGATGGACGCGGGCGTCCCGCTGCAGCGGCCGGTCGCCGGCATCGCCATGGGCCTGATCAAGGAAGGCGACGACTTCGTCGTCCTCTCCGACATCCTCGGCGACGAGGACCATCTGGGCGACATGGACTTCAAGGTCGCCGGGAGCTCCGCTGGCATTACGGCGCTGCAGATGGACATCAAGATCACGTCGATCACCGAAGACATCATGCGCGTGGCGCTCGCGCAGGCGCGCGACGGCCGCAACCATATCCTCTCCGAGATGGCGCGAGGCATTTCGACCGCCCGCGACGCGCTCAACCGGAACGCGCCGCGCATCACCGTCATTCAGATCAACAAGGATAAGATCCGCGAGGTGATCGGACCGGGCGGCAAGATCATCCGCGAAATCTGCGAGGTTACCGGGGCGCGGATCGACCTGGACGACGATGGCACGGTCAAGGTCGCGGCTGTCGATCAGCGCTCCGCCGACGCGGCCATCGACTGGATCCGCAGCATCGCCGCCGAACCCGAGGTGGGGACGATCTACACGGGTAAGGTGGTCAAGACCGTCGACTTCGGCGCGTTCGTCAACTTCCTCGGGTCGCGGGACGGCCTCGTTCACATCAGCGAGATCTCCCGGGACCGGGTCAACAAGGTGACCGACGCCATCCAGGTGGGCGATACCGTGAAGGTCAAGCTCATCGGCGTCGATGATCGGGGCAAATTCAAGCTTTCGATGCGTGCGGTTGATCAGGAAACGGGCGCGGACCTGTCGCAAGCGAAGGCGACCACCTGACGGCGTCGGCGAGGCGGCCGCAAGGTCGCCTCGGCAAGGGGCGAACCGCCGGCCCTGCCCGTGGCCGGCGCGCCGCCAGTTTGCCCGGCGGAGTCGCCTTCCGCCGATCGGCCTATATATTGTCTGTAGGGAGGGCACGCAGCAGCTGAGCAAAGCGAGCGCGGGTCCGGTTCGCAAAACGATGGGACTACTCGGTATGAAGATGCTGCAACCGTTGCTCATTTCGGGCCGCGAGGTATTGCCGATCGTGGAAGGCGGCAAGGGCGTATCGGTCTCGACCGGCCTGAGCAGTGGTTCGTTCGCGGCTACCGGGTGCGTCGGGACTTTTTCCGGGGTCAACGCCGACTTCTACGACGATGCCGGGCGTCCCGTGCCGCAGGTCTACAAGGGCAAGACGCGGCGCGAACGCTACGAGGAACTCGTCAGCTACGCCATCCGCGGCGGTATCGCCCAGGCGCGTGTCGCCCATGAGACATCCGGCGGTTACGGCCGGATCCACATGAACGTGCTGTGGGAAGCGGCGGCAACCGCGCGCATCCTTCATGGCGTCCTGGAAGGCGCCAAGGGCCTGATCCACGGCGTCACGTGCGGCGCCGGCATGCCGTACCGGGTATCTGAAATCGCCGCCAAGTTCGACGTATTCTACTACCCGATCATATCCTCGGCGCGCGCCTTCCGCGCCCTGTGGAAGCGCGCCTACCATCGCTACGCCGATCTTCTCGGCGGCGTCGTCTACGAGGATCCGTGGCTCGCCGGCGGCCACAACGGGCTCAGCAACTCGGAGGATCCGGCTCGACCCGAACCTCCGTACGAGCGCGTCGTCGAACTTCGGCGGACGATGCGGGCTTGCGGACTGAACGACACGCCCATCTTTATCGCGGGCGGCGTCTGGTACCTGCGCGAGTGGGAAGACTGGATCGACAACCCCGACCTCGGTCCGATCGCTTTCCAGTACGGCACGCGTCCGGTTGTGACGAAGGAAAGCCCCGTGCCCGCGGCGTGGAAGCGCCGGCTCCTTAGCCTGAAGCCGGGCGACGTCTACCTGAACCGCTTCAGTCCCACGGGCTTCTACTCATCGGCCGTCAACAATGCCTTTATCCATGAGTTGACGGTGCGCAACGAACGCCAGGTTGCCTATACGCGCGAGCCGGTCGGCGAGCACACCGAGGGACTGGCCATGGGCGCGCGCGGGCGCCAAGTCTATCTTACGCCCGCGGACAGCAAGCGCGTCGCCGTCTGGGTCGCGGCCGGCTTCACCGAGCCGATGAAAACGCCCGATTCGACGCTGATCTTCGTCACCCCCGAGAAGTCGGCGGAGATCCGCGTCGATCAGCAATCGTGCATGGGTTGCCTCAGCGCCTGCCGCTTCAGCAACTGGTCGGAGGGAGAGACCGGTACCACCGGCAAAATTGCCGACCCCCGCTCATTCTGCATTCAGAAGACCCTGCAGAACATCGTTCACGACGGCAATGTCGAGAACAACCTGATGTTTGCCGGCCACAATGCCTACCGATTCAGCAAGGATCCGTTCTACGCTGACGGCTTCATTCCCTCGGTGAAGCAGCTCGTCGAACGCATCCAAACCGGCGACTGACGCCGCGCAGCCGGCAACGGCGGCGCCCAGGGCCTGTTGTCCATCGGCCTCTGTCGAACCGCCGGATTGCTTTGCTGCGGCAAAACGCGTTGTCGCGATGCTCATCGCGACATATATTTTGCGGCATGTCCAGCGAACGCCCTTACGCCCAGGCTCTTGAACGCCTCCGTTGCGTCGACCTTCGACCGACCCGGCAGCGGTTGGCGCTGGCGCGCCTGCTGTTTGAGACGCCGCATCGGCACGTAACCGCAGAACGGTTGCACGAAGAGGCCGTCGCGGCCGGCGTCCAGGTGTCGCTGGCCACGGTCTACAATACGCTGCACCAGTTCACGGAAGCGGGAATGCTGCGTGAGATCGTCGTCGACTCCGGGCGGTCCTACTTCGACACGAACACCAGCGAGCACCACCACTTCTTCCACGAAAACTCGAGCCGTCTCGAGGACATTCCGGCCGGCGACGTGGTCGTCGCGGAGGTACCCTCTCCGCCGGACGGCACCCGTATCAGCCGCGTTGACGTGATCGTCCGCCTCTCCGGCGAATGATTATCATTCAATGAGATAGCGCTCTTTTTAGAACTTATCTAAAAAACGTTGACAGCCTGCCCCGGTGGCTTATGCTGCTTGAGGGAAGCGACGGCCGTGCGTCGTCGTCATTCCCGAAACGACAGCTTTCACGGGAGAACAATAATGGCTGAACTCAAAGGGTCGAAGACAGAGGACAACCTCAAGGAGGCCTTCGCGGGCGAGTCGCAGGCAAACCGCCGCTATCTGTATTTTGCGCAAAAGGCGGATGTCGAGGGCTACAACGACGTCGCGACGGTCTTCCGGTCGACCGCCGAGGGCGAAACCGGTCACGCGCACGGACATCTCGAGTTTCTCGAGAAGGTCGGCGATCCGGCGACGGGCCTGCCGATCGGGGGCACCCCGATGAACCTCAAAGCGGCGATCGCCGGCGAGACGCACGAGTACACCGACATGTACCCGGGAATGGCCAGAACCGCCCGCGACGAGGGTTTCGAGGAGATTGCCGACTGGTTCGAGACGCTGGCGAAGGCGGAGCGCTCGCACGCCGGGCGGTTCCAGAAGGCCCTCGACTCGATGGACTAAAGCGCGTCCGTGGCAGGAAACGTCACGGAAGACTGAAGATCAGGCGGCGCGAACACGCGATAAGAAGGTTTGCGAGGGGCCGATAGCATCGGCCGCCTCGCAGCGAGCGAATCGGACCGCGCCGTCGTTTCTGGCCTCTGAAGAGCGGGAGCGAACATGCGGGAAGGCGGCCTGGACGCGCCGACACGTCACCCTATTGCGTGGCGGGACGATGATTTCTACGACAGCGAGAAGATCGACGCCGAGTTGCGGCGGGTCTTCGACATTTGCCACGGCTGTCGGCGCTGTTTCAATCTGTGCGACAGCTTCCCACGACTGTTCGACCTGATCGACGAGTCCGAAAGCGGCGAGCTCGACACCGTCGACAGTGCCGGGTTCAAGCCGGTCGTCGACGCGTGCACGCTGTGCGACATGTGCTTCATGACGAAATGTCCGTACGTACCGCCGCACGCGTTCGACCTCGACTTTCCGCACCTGATGCTGCGCTACCGGGCGGCGGAGCACCGCGCGGGCCAACCCGGTTTCGTCAAGCGGCAGCTCATCGAGACCGATCGCAACGGCAAGCTTGCAAGGTATGCGGCGCCGGTCGCCAACTGGGCGAGCAGGTGCGGCAACACCCTGACCCGCCCGCCGCTGGAGAAAGTCGCCGGCGTGCATCGCGACGCTCATCTGCCGGAGTACCACGGCCGGACCTTCACCGCCCGCGCGCGCTCGGCTGCCCCAAGCGTGAACCGCGAGGCGCCGGCCAACGGCCGCAAGGCGGTCATCTATGCGACCTGCTTCATCAATTACAACAATCCCGATGTCGGCGTCGCGGCCCTCAACGTGCTCGCCCGCAACGGCGTCGAGACGGAGGTTGTCTACCCCGGCTGCTGCGGCATGCCGCAGCTCGAGTACGGCGATCTCGCCCGCGTCGCGGCCGACGCTAAACGCGTCGCCGCAGAGATGCGGCCGTGGATCGACAAGGGCTACGACGTCATTTCGCTCGTGCCGTCGTGCAGCCTGATGATGAAATTCGAGTGGCCGCTGCTCGAGCCGGACGACGAGAACGTCCGGGCGCTGAGCCGGGCGACCTACGACGCCGCCGAGTACGTCGTCGACATTGCCCGCAAGGAGGGTCTGGCGGACGGCATGAAGCCGCTCGCCGGCGGCGTCACCGTCCACATCGCCTGCCATGCCCGGGCGCAGAACATGGGCGCGAAGGCCGCGGACATGCTGAGGCTTCTGCCGGAGACCGAGATCAAGGTCATCGAGCGCTGCTCCGGCCACGGCGGATCCTGGGGCGTGATGAAGGAAAATTTCGAGATCGCCCTGAAGGTCGGCAAGCCCGTTGCCCGGCAGGCCCTCGACAACAAGCTCGGGTTCGTCGTCTCCGAATGCCCGCTGGCGCGCGACCATATCGTCCAGGGCATGGACCGCGCCGCCGAGAGTCCCGTCGATGTCCAGCCGGTGGTGCACCCCATCCAGATCATTGCCCGCGCCTACGGGGCGTAGCCAACCATGCGCGAGGAAGCCATGCCAGCCAAAACCGAGATCACACGCGCGGACCTCATGCCGATGGCTGAGTACGGCCGCGTCCGCGACGAGCGCCGTCGACAGATGGCGACGATGAAGCGTCCGCGCCGGGTGGCGGTCGGTCCGGATGCGGCCTTCTACTTCGAGAACTACGACACCATGCTCTATCAGGTGCATGAGATGCTGTTCGTCGAGCGGGGCGGAGAGGCGCAGATCGAAGACGAGTTGCGCGCCTACAATCCCCTGATCCCTGACGGGCGAACGCTTGTCGCGACGTTCATGATCGAGATCGACAACCCGGACAGGCGAGCAAAGGTGCTCCGCGAGCTGGCCGGTATCGAGACCTGCATCAGCCTCGTCATCGGCGACATGCGGGTCGCGGCGATCTCCGACGACGATGCGGAGCGCACGACCGCGGATGGAAAGACCTCGTCGGTGCACTTCGTCCGCTTCCTCTTCACGCCCGAGCAGATCCGGGCGTTCAAGGCCGACGGCGCCCGCGTTCTGCTCTCCATCGAGCACCCCAACTACACCCACATGGCGGCGCTCTCGGACGCGACCCGGCAGGCGCTCGGCGACGACTTCGCCTGAAGCCGGCGTCTCCGAAGCTCGCGGGCTTGCGGCCACGGCGGCGGAGGCCGCCTCCGCCAGGGCGCCGGCGCAGGCAGGAGGTCTCGGCTCAGTCGACCGTTTCGCCCTTCTGGATCCCCCAGATGTGCACGCGGGGGGCCCACCCGCGCATGCCGTCAACCTCGATCTGGCACCATGGCGTTCCCTTCGGGCAGCGGAGCAGGCGGGCGACGACGCCTGTTTCGGCGGTCGCGACCACCGCACTGGCGTCGCTGGGCTTTTTTCGCAGGGACTGGACGCCGTCGATGACGATGACCGTCCGCTGCGTACTCAGCATGTTGGAGTGAACCCAGCCCTCCTCGCCCTGCCAGTCGCGGACGTGCCGCCAGACGTCGAACTCGGCGGTGATTTCGAGCGGCAGACCTGGGCGATGATAAACCCAGGCGATCGGGTACTGCTCGCCGGGACCGACGCGAAGGTTGACCTCGCTGGCGCGCAGGCTGGCGTAGCGGGACACGGAGGTCTGGGTCGATGCGGCGCTTGCCGCATTCAGTCCGGCCAGAAGGCTGGCGCAAAGAAGCAAGACGCGAATAAGAATGGAACAACCTCACAGACAGTATGCGGTGACAATGCCGGGCTGCCGACTATAGTGGCTGCGGGCAATCGGTGATCAAGTTGCCGACCTTCTGACGACGCACGGGAGCCGCGCCGACCTGGCCGGCGGCGTATCTTATCATGGCGAAGAACAAACCCCTCGTAGTCGTTACGCGAAAGCTGCCCGGCGTCATCGAGACCCGGATGATGGAGCTGTTCGACGTGCGTCTCAATCTCGACGACACGCCGATGTCCGCGCAGCGGCTGAACGAGGCGGCGGCGACCGCCGACGTTCTGGTCCCGACGGTCACCGATCGCATCGACGCCAAGGTGCTGAACGCGCCGGCGAACAGGCTCAAGCTCATCGCCAACTATGGTGCCGGCATCGACAACATCGACGTGCGCGCCGCACACGGGCGTGGAATCACGATCACCAACACCCCGGATGTCCTGACCGAGGACACCGCCGACATGACCATGGCGATGATGCTGAGCGTGCCGCGGCGGCTGACCGAAGGCGAGCGGGTGTTGCGCGCGGGCGGCTGGACCGGCTGGTCACCGACATGGATGCTTGGCCACCGGGTCGCCGGCAAGCGGCTCGGGATTCTCGGCATGGGCCGGATCGGTCAGGCCGTCGCGCGCCGGGCGCGCGCGTTCGACATGAGTGTCCACTACCACAACCGCCGCCGCGTTCATCCGGACCTCGAAGCGGAACTGGAGGCGACCTACCACGAGAGCCTCGATCAGATGCTGGCGCGAATGGACTTCATCACCGTCCATTGCCCGCACACCCCGGCGACCTACCACCTGCTATCGGCGCGGCGACTGAAGCTGATGCCGTCGCATGCCTACCTCGTCAACACCGCCCGGGGGGAGATCATCGACGAGGCGGCGCTTATCCGCCTGCTGCGCAACAAGGAGTTGGCCGGCGCCGCGCTCGACGTCTTCGTTAACGAGCCGGCGGTCAACCCGAAGCTGCTGCAACTCGACAACGTCGTATTGTTGCCGCACATGGGCTCGGCGACTGTCGAAGGCCGAATCGGCATGGGCGAGTGCGTGCTGATCAACATCAAGAGCTTCGTCGACGGACACAAGCCGCCCAACCGGGTCCTCCCGGAAGATCTTCGCTTCTGATCCACGCTTGCGACCGCGCCCCTTAGGCGGGTCGGCACGCCGTCAGATGAAGGTGATCGCGCCGGCGGCCGAGGCATCGGCGAGGAACGTCGCCAGGCCCGCCTCTTCGATCGCGAGGTCGGCGCGCAGCGCGGCGCGGTCAAGGCCTGCGACCCGCAATCCCATCTCGCAGACGATCAGGCGCACGCCCAGTTCGGCGCCAGCGGCGAGCAGCTCCTCGAAGCCGGCGACGCCGCGGGCGCGGTAGTCGTCGTCGATCGCGCCGCCGGCGCGGCCGTCGCTGCCGGGCAGCGCTCGCCAGCCCGCGCTCCGGCCGCCCTCCGCTTCGCCGCCGCCGACCAGCGCGCCGATCGCCTGTCCGGTGAAGAGCAGCGTCGCCGCGCCGCCAACAGCGACCGCCGTCGTCGCGACGCAAAGCGCGTAATGAACCCGCTCGTAATCGCCGGAGAAGACGATCAGCGAAATCTTCTCCGGCCCGGCCAGCGGGGCCCCGTCAGTCATTCTGGCCGAGCTCGTGAATCGACGGCGCTTCGCCGCACAGGCGACAGTGCGGGTCGGCGCCGAGCTTGATTTTGCGAAACCGCGCGCGCAGGCCGTCGAGCAGCACCAGCGAGCCCGACAGGCCCTCGCCGATCCCCAGGATCTCCTTGATCACCTCGGTCGCCTGGATCGAGCCGACGACCCCGCAAAATGCCCCGAGCACGCCCGCCTCGGCGCAGGACGGCACCTCGCCCGGCGGCGGCGGCGCGGGGAAGAGGCAGCGGTAGCACGGCCCGTGACGACCGTCCTCGTCGCGCGCGTAGGCCTTGAAGGTCGCGACCTGGCCTTCGAAGCGCAGCACGGCGGCGGAGACGAGCGGCCGGCGCGCAAAGTAGCAGGCGTCGTTGATCAGAAAGCGGGTCGGAAAGTTGTCGCTCCCGTCGGCAATGACGTCGTAGCCCTCGATCAGAGAGAGGGCATTCCCCGAATTCAGGCGCCGCGCATGGGCGACGACCTTGATCTCGGGGTTCAGGGCCGCGACCGTCCGCTGCGCACTGGTCGCTTTGGACTCGCCGATCCGCGCCGCGGTGTGGACGATCTGACGCTGCAGGTTGCTCAAATCGACCACGTCATCGTCGACGATGCCGAGCGTGCCGACCCCCGCCGCCGCCAGATACATCAGCATGGGCGCGCCGAGCCCGCCGGCGCCGACAACCAGGACCTTCGCCGCAAGCAGCCTCGCCTGCCCCGCGCCGCCGATCTCGTCGAGAAGGATGTGGCGGGCGTAGCGAACGAGCTGATCGTCGCTGAACGCCTCGGGCGGGGTCGGCAGCGCGTTCATGCAGACGCCGCGCTTGCAACGCGCCGGCTCACCGGCTCACTCGCCGATCCCCTCGAACAGCGGCGTCGAGAGGTAACGTTCCGCGAACGACGGCAGGATGACGACGATCGTCTTGTCCGCCATCTCCGGCCGCTTGCCGACCTCGACGGCGGCGGCGAGCGCCGCGCCGGTGGAAATCCCTCCCGGCAACCCCTCCAGCCGGGCGACGCGCCTGGACATGGCGAAAGCGGTCTCGTTGGCGATCTTGATGACCTCGTCGATCAGGTCGACGCGGAGCACGGCCGGCACGAATCCGGCGCCGATCCCCTGGATCTTGTGCGGCCCCGGAATGCCACCGGAGAGCACCGGGCTGTCTTCGGGCTCGACCGCGACGATCCGCACGCCCGGCCGTCGCGCCTTCAGCACCTCGCCGCAGCCCGTCAGGGTCCCGCCGGTGCCGACCCCGCTGATGAAGGCGTCGACGACGCCGGCGGTGTCGCGCCAGATCTCCTCCGCGGTCGTCCGCCGGTGGATGTCCGGATTCGCCGGGTTGCTGAACTGCTGCAGCATGAGGGCCCCAGGCGTCTTGGCGACGATCTCCTCGGCCTGACCCACCGCCCCGGGCATGCCCTTCTGCGCCGGGGTGAGGACGATCTCCGCGCCGAGCAGGGCCAGCATCTTGCGTCGCTCCGCCGACATGCTTTCCGGCATGGTCAGGATCAGCCGATAGCCGCGTGCGGCGCAGACGAAGGCAAGCGCGATGCCGGTATTGCCGGAGGTCGGCTCGACCAGGGTTGCGCCGGGGCCGATCCGTCCGCTGGCCTCGGCGGCGGTGATCATGGCGAGACCGATCCGGTCCTTCACCGAGCCCAGCGGATTGAAGAACTCGCACTTGCCGAGCAGTCGCGCCCCGCAACCGGTCTCGGCCTCCAGCTTGGAAAGACGCACCAGCGGGGTGTTGCCGACGGTCTCGAGAATGCTGTCGTAAACCCGCCCGCGGCCGATCTCGTCCGAGTCGGACTGCGAGCGCACGAGCGTCGGGTGCTCGGTCATGTTGTCCTCATCTTGGTTGGGGGCGGCATGGGAGTGACGCCTCTCAGATGGAGAAGTCAAGGTTGGTCCGGCCTTCGCTGGCGATGCCGGCGCCGTTGGCGCGAACGCAGAGATCGTCGATGGTCACCTGGTCAAGCCGGTTCATAAGCTCGCCCTGCAACTCCTGCCAAAGCGGCCGGACAACCCTCTGAGCCAACTGGGAGCCGGCGGCCTCCTGCAGCGGATCCTCGGCCGTTTCGACGCGGCGAATGATCCGGATGACGTCGCCGACGGTGATCCGCCGCCGCTCCTTGGCGAGGCGGTAGCCGCCGCGCGGCCCGCGCACGCCGACCAGCAGGCCTTCGCGGACCAGACTTTGCAACGCCTGCTCCAGATAGCGGCGGGGGATCCCCTGCCGTCTGGTGATCTCTCGGCTCTGCACCGGTTCGCTGCCGGCGTGGTAGGCAATGTCGAGAACCGCCTCGATGGCGAAAAGCGTCTTTCTCGAAAGACGCAGCATGTTGTCCTCCTTTCGCGAGCCGCTATGGCGACTCTGCAGTTCCCGTCGAGCCGAAGCCGCCGTCGGCGCGCCCTGTCTTGGCCAGATCGTCAACCTCGCGCCAGGCCACGCGTTCCACCGGCGCGACCACAAGCTGCGCGATCCGCATGCCGCGTTCGACCCGAAAGGCGCGCTCGCCGCAGTTGATGAGAATGACCGCGATCTCGCCGCGATAGTCGGCGTCGACGGTGCCGGGACTGTTGAGCACCCCGATCCCGTGGCCCATGGCGAGGCCCGAGCGGGCGCGGACCTGCGCCTCGAAGCCCTCGGGCAGGGCGATGGCGACGCCGGTGGGCACCAGGGCCCGCTCCAGCGGCGCCAGATCGAGCGGTTCGACGACGGCGGCGTGGAGATCGAGGCCGGCGCTCTGCGCCGTCGCGTAAGCCGGCAGGGGAAGATCGAGGCCGTGCGCAAGCCGGCGGATGGCGACCGTCAGCCCGGTCATGGTCGATCCTCCAAAGCCCGCCCGATGGCACCGACGAGCCGCTGGGCGACGGCATCCTTCGACATCCGCGGCCACGGCTCTACGCCCGTGGCGGAGATCAGGTAGACCGTGTTGTCCTCGCCGCCGAAGGTGCCGCTCGACGGGCCGACGTCGTTGCCGACGATCCAGTCGCATCCCTTGCGCAAGCGTTTGGCCACGGCATTTTCGACCACATCGGACGTCTCGGCGGCGAATCCGATGACCAGCCGCGGTCGCCGGGCGCCGCTGCTGCTCAAGGTCGCGAGAATGTCGGGGTTTTCCGCCAGCGACAGCACCGGCGGCGGCGCCCCCTCAGTCTTCTTGATCTTCTCCCCGGCCTCGCCCGCGACCCGCCAGTCGCAGACCGCCGCGGCGCAGACCGCCACATCCACCGGGAGCGCGGCTTCGCAGGCGGTCAGCATCTGTTGCGCCGTTTCCACCGCGACCACGGTGACCCCCGACGGTGCCGGCAGCGGCGTCGGGCCGCTGACAAGCGTCGTCTGCGCGCCGGCCGCCGCCAGCGCGCCGGCGATGGCATGGCCCTGGCGACCGGACGAACGGTTGCAGATGAAGCGCACCGGATCGATCGGCTCGATGGTCGGCCCGCTCGTCACCAGGGCGCGCACGCCGGCCAGCGGTCGCCCCCTGCGCGTCGCGGCGGCGGCGAAGTAGGCCTCGACCGCGGCCACGATCTCGGCCGGTTCGGCCATCCGCCCGAAGCCCCATTCGCCACAGGCCATGTCGCCCTCGTTGGGGCCGACGAAGCCGATCCCGCGCCGCTTCAAAACCGCGAGGTTGTCCTGCGTCGCCGGGTGCTCCCACATCCGCACATTCATGGCCGGTGCGCAGATGACGTCCTTGTCGGTCGCGAGCAGCACGGTCGCCGCCAGATCATTGGCCTGACCCGTCGCCATTCGGGCGAGAAGATCGGCGGTCGCCGGAGCGACCACGACCAGATCGGCGGCGCGCGACAGTTGGATGTGACCCATCTCGCTTTCGTCGGTCAGCGAGAACAGGTCCATGTAGACCTTGTTCTCGCTCAGCGCGGCAACCGAAAGCGGCGTCACGAATTCGCTTCCGGCGGTCGTCAGGATGCTCCGGCAGGACGCTCCCCGTTCCTTCAGGCCGCGAATCAGCTCGAGGCTCTTGTAGGCCGCGATCCCGCCCGAGATGACCAGCAGTATGGATTTACCAGCAAGCACAACCAGACCCTGACTATTTCACTTTTTTTAAGTGTTGTAGACTTAAGGCCTCGTTCGCGCGCAAGCAAGGCTTCTTTCTGTTGCGGGTGCAAAATCGCCCAAAGACGTCTCAGGTGAACAGCGCCAAGGTGATGATCACGCCGAGGATCAGCCAGAACAGCCCGTGCATGTTGAGCGGCTGCGGTTCGGCCCCGCGCAGGAGCGCCGCGATCGTCTCGGGGTGGAGCTTGATCTGGCCGTCGGCCAGGACCCGAGCGGTGGCCTCCGCCGCCGCGACAAGCTCGGGCAGCCGCGCCAGGTTCGCGGCGACGCTCTCGGCGGCCTCGCGCAGGCGCGCCTCCGGGCCGTAGGCCTTCATCATCCAGTCCTGGACCAGCGGCCGCGTGAGCAGCCACATGTTGATCTCGGGGCAGAGGCTGCGGCCCGTGCCCTCGGCGACGAGCATGGTCTTCTGCAACAGCAGCAGCTCCGGCCGCGTCTCCATCTCGAATGTCTCGGTGATCTGGAACAGATGGCCAAGCAGTCGGGCGACGGAGATTTCGTTCTGCGGCCGGTCCATGATCGGCTCGGCGATGGACCTGCAGGCCTGGGTGAAGGCATCGATCGCCGCGTCGGCCGGGATCCAGCCGGCGGCCATGTGGACCTCGGCCGCCCTGCGGTAGTCGCGGCTGAGAAATGCGAGGAGCAGCTCGGCGAGGTGGCGACGGTTTGTCTTGTCGAGCCGCCCCATGATGCCGAAGTCGACGACGGCGACGCTGCCGTCGGCCCGGACGAACAGGTTGCCCGCGTGGAGATCGCCGTGAAAGAACCCGTCGCGGAAAACCTGCTGGAACACCGCCCGGGCGGCGATGCCGATGACCTTCTCGGGGTCGTGGCCGGCGGCGATGATCCGCTGACGCTCATCGAGCGGGATGCCTTCGATCCGTTCGATGGTCAAGACGCGCCGGCCCGTCCGCTGCCAATTGACCGCCGGCACCTTGAACGTCGGGTCGCCGGCGAAATTGCCGGCAAGTTCGACCGCGGCCGCCGCCTCGAAGCGCAGATCCATCTCGATCTTGATGGTCCCGGCCAGCGTGCGCACCGACTCCACCGGCTTGAGGCGGCGCAGGTCCGGCCGGGCCGACTCGATAAGTTCGGCCACCCACGCGAAGAGATCGACGTCGCGATCGAATGCGCTGTCGATGCCGGGGCGAAGCACCTTGACCGCCACGTTCCGGCCGTCGCTGTCGACCGCCAGATGAACCTGGGCGATGGACGCCGCGGCGATCGGCGTGTCATCGAAGTGGCTGAACAGGTCGTCGATCGGGCGCGCGAACTCCTCTTCGATGATCGCGCGCGCCTGCGCGCCCGGAAACGGCGGCACCTTGTCCTGAAGATGGGACAGGTCTTCGGCGATCTCCTCGCCCAGGAGGTCCGAACGGGTCGAGAGCGCCTGGCCGAGCTTGATGAACGACGGGCCGGCTTCGTGCAGCGCCCGGGCGAGGCGCTCGCCGGGCCGTCCCGAATCGTCGCGAAGCCAGATCTTGCGGGCGAGCCAGATCACCGGCGGGGCGACGCGCAACGTGTCGAGTATGAACAACGCGTCGTGGCGCGCCAGCGTCCGCGCGATCGCGATCAGACGAAAGAGGTTGCGCAGGCTGCGGATCATCATCGGCTCAGCAGGACGCCACGGGTCAGCCTCTGCTGCGCCGCCAGCCGGTCATATCCGCCACGCCGAATGCAGGGCGGCGATCCCGCCGGAGAGGTTGCGATAGCGAATGAGATCGAAGCCCGCCTCGGCGATCATCCGGGCGAAGCGGTCCTGCTGGGGGAAACGGCGAATGCTTTCGGCGAGGTAGCGGTAGGCGTCGGCGTTGCCGGTGACGACCTGGCCGATCGCCGGGAGGACGCGGAAGGAATAGCTGTCGTACAACCGGTCCATCAGCGGGAGGGCCACCCGGCTGAACTCGAGGCAGAGAAAATGGCCGCCGGGCTTGAGCACCCGTCGGGCCTCGGCCAGCGCCCGGTCGATGTGGGTGACGTTGCGGATGCAAAAGGCGATGGTGTAGGCGTCGACGCTGTTGTCCGCGACCGGCAGCCGCTCGGCGTCGGCGCACAACCAGGTCAAAGCGCCGCCCCGTTCCTCTTTCTCGGCGCGGCCGCGCCCGACCTTGAGCATCTCGTAATTGATGTCGGCGACCGTAACCGGGCCGCCGCCGGCGTTGCGAAAGCGAAAGGCGATGTCGCCGGTGCCGCCGCCGACGTCGAGCAGGTGCATGCGCGCCCGAGGCTGCAGCCAGTCGATCATGGCGGCCTTCCAGAGGCGATGGATGCCGCCGCTCATCAGATCGTTCATCAGGTCGTAGCGATCGGCGACGCTGTCGAAAACGGCGCGGACCATGCCCGCCTTGTCCTTCGCCGCGACGCGGCGAAAGCCGAAGTCGACGCTGGAGCCATCCTCTCCGCCGGCCGAAGCCGAGGGCGCGCGGGCATCTTCATGGGCCATCGCCGGCACCATAGCCGAAGGTCTGAAGCCGCGCTACCTTGTGGCCATGCCCGAGCTTCCCGAAGTCGAGACGGTCCGCCGCGGCCTGATGCCGGTGCTGCTGGGCCGGCGTCTGGTTTCCGTAAGCGCCCACCGGCCCGACCTGCGCTTCCCGTTACCGGCGGATTTCGCGCGGCGACTGACCGGCCGGCGGGTCGAAAGCATCGAGCGGCGCGCCAAGTTCCTTCTCGTCGGCCTCGAGGATCGGCTGACCCTGATCGCCCACCTCGGCATGTCCGGCCACTTCCAGCTCGCGACAGCCGATACGCCGCTGCGAACCCACGATCACGTTTGTTTCGCCACCGATGAGGGCGCGAGCGTGCGCTTCAACGACGCCCGGCGTTTCGGCTTCATGGATCTGGTGGCGACGGAAATGCTCGCCGACCACCCGCTGCTGGCGGCCCTGGGACCCGAACCGCTCGGCGACGAATTCACCGGCTCGTACCTCGCCAGGCGGCTCTCGGGCCGGATTGCGGCGCTGAAGGCGGCGCTGATGGATCAACGCATCGTCGCCGGCATGGGCAATATCTACGCCAGCGAATCGCTCTACCGCGCACGACTGTCGCCGCAGCGCCCGGCCGGAACCGTCGGCGCTTCCGCATCGCGGCGACTGGTCGACGCCATCCGGGCGGTGCTGAGCGAAGCCATCGCCGCCGGCGGCTCGTCCTTGCGCAACCATCAGCGGCCGTCCGGCGAGCTCGGCTGCTTCCAGCACACGTTCGCCGTCTACGACCGCGCCGGCGCGCCCTGCCCCGACTGCCGCTGCGACGCAGCCCGGACGGGCGGCATTCGCCGCACCGTCATCGCCGGGCGGGCGACATTCTACTGTCCCAAGCGCCAACGCTGATGATATAGCGAACCGGTCGCCGTTCGTTGCGGCGCTGGAGGAGAGTCGATCCATGGCCTACGAGAATATTGTCGCCGAGACGCGCGGCGCGGTCGGGCTGATCACGCTGAACCGGCCAAAAGCGCTGAACGCTCTGAACGCGGCGCTGATGGGAGAGCTGGCGGACGCGCTGGCTGGCTTCGAGAATGACGAGGCCGTGGGCGCGATCGTGCTGACCGGCGGCGAGAAGGCGTTCGCGGCCGGCGCCGATATCAAGGAGATGAAGGACAAGTCCTTCATGGACGCCTATTTGGCCGACTTCCTCACCAAGGGATGGGAAGCGGCCGCGAGCTGCCGCAAGCCCACGGTCGCCGCCGTCGCCGGCTACGCACTGGGCGGCGGCTGCGAGTTGGCGATGATGTGCGACATCATCATCGCCGCCGACACCGCCCAGTTCGGCCAGCCTGAGATCAGCATCGGTGCGATCCCGGGGCTCGGCGGCACGCAACGACTGGTTCGCGCCGTCGGCAAGGCGAAAGCGATGGAGATGTGCCTGACCGGGCGGATGATGGGCGCGGAAGAAGCCGAGCGCAGCGGCCTGGTCAGCCGGATCGTGCCGGCGGCCGACCTCGTCGCCGAAGCGCTGAAGACCGCGGAGAAGATCGCACGCATGTCGCAGCCCCTGGCGATGATCACCAAGGAAGCGGTCAATCGCGCCTTCGAAGCGCCGCTTGCCGAAGGTTTGCGCTTCGAGCGGCGCATGTTCCACGCGATCTTCGCGACCGAGGATCAGAAGGAAGGCATGGGCGCCTTCGTCGAGAAGCGCAAGCCGACCTTCAAGAACCGGTAGCGGCGGCACGCCGGTCCGCGGCATCGCCGAACGACATCGCCGATTCCGCGATTTCGCGGGACGATTAACGACGATCGGCGGCGGCGGCGTTGTTGACGGCGAAAGCGGGCCTAGATAAACATGCGGCCCACGCCAACCATGACCCAACCAGAGACGACGGGAGACGATCGAGCTTATGGCGCACCACGCTTCGGCGAAAAAGAGGATCCGACAGATCGAGCGGCGCACCGAGATCAATGGGATGCGCATGAGCCGGATCAGAACCTTCCTCCGCAAGGTCGAAGACGCGATCGCCAGCGGTGACCAGGACAGCGCGCGGGTGGCCTTTCGGGCAGCGCAGCCCGAGCTGATGCGCGGCGCCAAGCGCGGCCTGATCCATCGCAACACAGTCGCTCGGCGCCTTTCGCGCATGTCGGCACGCATCAAAGCCATGGGCGGCTGAGCGCGCCTTCGGCCAAAACGGGTCGCGCCGGGATCCGCGCGCGGCGGAGCCAGCCGGAAACCTTCGCGCCGCTCCGCCTCTTTTTCATGCATTCGATCTAATTCAACTGCGGGTGAGCGCCCCCGTGCGCCCGGCCGGGACCTGTGTTCCCGACCGGTCTGATTGCCCTCTGTAACTGTTCTCCTTTTAAGGTCCGTGAGCAGCGCGGGACTCGCCCTGTGCCAACTCCCGCGTAAGCTGTGTCGCGCGTGGGTTGTTCACCTCTTTGTCAAGCGATTTTTTTTGGGCGTTCTGCGTTCGGTCATGTTGCGCCGGAGGATCTTCGTCAGTTACAGTCATGGCCACTTCAGCAAGTACATGTCTATCGAGAACTTGCATGGCTGCTTCAAATTGTGATGGGGCTGAATTTTGATTGGATAAGGCGAAAGCCGTAGAAATTAAAAACCAGCCTTTATTCAGTCATTTTCGAGAATGAAGCGCGGAAGCGCCAACTATAAAAAGAGCAAGACGGGATGAGATTGTGGGAAATGCCGCGAACGCGGGTGCGCTGGGATGACCGAGAAATCGTGCGTCCTCTTCCTTGCGGGGCTTGCTTCAGCGGCTGAGCGGAGGCTTAACCAGCCAGGGCATCATCGTGCTGTCGCCAGAGCGAGCGGCGCGCGGCTTGGCTTAGAGTCCGACCGAAGCGTTCGGCAGAGAGCGTTGCCGCGCGCGGCATCCAGCAATTCTCCCGTCACATCGGCGTCGGAAGGCGTACGAAGGCAGGAACGGGATGATGACGCGTGGCTGAGCACGGTGCGCTTCTGGACACTCAATGGCAGCGGGTCAGCGGTTTGCTTCGCGCGGAAATCGGCGAGGCGGCGTACCGGAGCTGGCTGAGGCCGATGACGGTCGGTGGGGAGCGGGACGGCCTCATCACCATGAAGGTACCGACCCGCTTCATGCGCGACTGGGTGGTCGCCCACTATGCGGACCGGATGCGGGCGTTGTGGGGCGGCGAAAATCCGGCCGTGCAACGGATCGACATCGTCGTCGAGACCGACACGAACGGGGTCGATGCCTGCCGGAACGGCGTGCTCGACGTCGCCGCCGGTAGCCGTGCAATCAACGGCTCGCGGGCGTGCGAACAGCCGCCGGCAGCGACGCCGGAAGGCCACGATCCCAACGATATCGGCGCACCGCTGGACGCGCGCTTCACCTTCGACAATTTCGTCGTCGGCAAGCCGAACGAATTCGCCTACGCCGCCGCGCGCCGCGTCGCCGACGCCGGCAAGGTCTCGTTCAATCCGCTCTTCCTTTACGGCGGCGTCGGTCTCGGCAAGACCCACCTGATGCACGCCGTTGCCTGGCATATCCGCCGCCGCGAGCCGTCGCGCACCGTGGTTTACCTTTCGGCGGAAAAGTTCCTCTATCGCTTTATTCGGGCCTTGCGCGAGCAGAACACGGTCGATTTCAAGGCGCAGTTCCGCTCCGTGGACGTGCTGATGATCGACGACGTGCAATTCATCAGCGGCAAGGACTCGACGCAGGAGGAGTTCTTTCACACGTTCAACACCCTGGTCGACCAGGGCCGGCAGATCGTTCTTTCCGCCGACAAGTCGCCTTCCGACCTGGAAGGCATCCAGGAGCGGCTCAAATCCCGGCTGAGTTGCGGCCTCGTCGCCGATATCCATGCGACGACGTATGAACTGCGGCTCGGCATTCTGCAGACCAAGGCCGAGCGGCTGGGTGTGGAAATCCCGCGCAAGGTGATGGAATTTCTCGCCCATCGGATTTCGTCGAACGTTCGCGAACTGGAAGGCGCGCTCAATCGCGTCGTCGCCCATGCGCAGCTCGTGGGGCGGGACATTTCGCTGGAGACGACGCAGGAGGTGCTCCACGATCTGCTGCGATCCAACGACCGAAGGGTTTCGATCGAAGACATCCAGAAGCGGGTCGCCGAGCACTTCAACATCCGCGTCTCAGACATGCATTCGGCGCGGCGCGCACGGTCCATCGCGCGCCCGCGACAGGTCGCGATGTACCTGGCGAAGCAGTTGACCTCGCGTTCGCTGCCGGAGATCGGCCGCAAGTTCGGCGGTCGCGACCATACGACGGTGATGCACGCGGTCCGCAAAGTCGAGGAGCTGCGGGCCCAGGACGCGGTTTTTGCCGAGGATTTGGAGCTGCTTCAGCGGATGCTGCGAAGCTGAGGCGGATCATCCCGGCCAAGTGCGTGCGTCGATTTATCTGCCTGCACCGGTTGCTGCTGATATAGTACGCGCGTTCGCGTGGTGCGCTGCGGGTTGTGGTCGGGCGCATTCGCTTGCGAGCCATGGCCGATTCGCGGCGCCCGGAGCGTCGGCTTGCGGCGGAAGAACTTGATTGGGTTGTAGGCAGAATGAAACTCACGCTTGATCATGCCGCTTTGCTGAAAGCGCTGGCTCATGTTCAAAGCGTCGTCGAGCGGCGAAACACGATTCCCATCCTGTCGAACGTGAAGGTCGAAGCCGACAGCGAGGCGCTGCGGTTGACGGCGACCGACATGGACCTGGACGTGTCCGAGGCCACGGGGGCCGACGTCGCCAAGACCGGCGCAACGACCGTCCCGGCCCACACGCTTTACGAAATCGTCCGCAAGCTGCCCGACGGCGCGCAGATCGAAATCGAGACGGCGAGCGGCGGCCAACAGATGGTCCTGCGCTGCGGCCGGTCCCGCTTCACCCTCGCCAGCCTGCCGGTGGAGGATTTTCCGGTGATGACGGCCGGGGAGCTGCCGCACGCCTTCCGCCTCAGCGCGCGCGATCTCTGCGGCCTCATCGACCGCACGCGGTTCGCCATATCGACCGAGGAAACCCGCTACTACCTCAACGGGATCTACTTGCATGAGATCAAGCACGGCGGCGCCGACGTGCTGCGCGCCGTCGCCACCGACGGCCATCGCCTGGCCAGTGTCGAGGTGCCGTTGCCCGAGGGCGCCAATGGCATGCCCGGCGTGATCGTCCCGCGCAAAACCATCGCCGAGTTGCGCAAGCTGATCGACGAAAGCGACGATCAGATCGAAGTCGGCTTGAGCACCACCAAGATTCGCTTCGCCGCCGAGAAGGCGGTCCTCACCTCCAAGCTCATCGACGGGACTTTTCCCGACTACGAGCGTGTGATCCCGACCGGCAACGACAAGACGCTCGATGTCGCCTGCAAGGCGTTCTCGGCCGCCGTCGACAGGGTCTCGGCGATCTCCAACGATCGCTCGCGTGCGGTCAAGCTGGCGATGACGAACGGCACCCTGGTCCTCTCGGCGACCAGCCCCGACAGCGGCAGCGCAACGGAAGAGCTCGAGGTCAATTACCGCGGCGAGGCCCTGGAAATCGGCTTCAACTCTCGCTATCTTCTTGATATAACGCAGCAAATAGGAGGTGAGGAGGCGCGGTTTTCGATTGCCGACGCGGCCTCTCCGACGATTTTGCAGGAGCGGGGCGACTCCGGGGCGATCTACGTGCTGATGCCGATGCGCGTCTGATCGCGCCGCCGGAGCGCGATCGCAGGATTGTTCACGCTGGACGGATTGAACCATCATCGCCTGTCGCCGTCACCGGGAGCGGACGGGGACGAGGCTTGTGGACCGGCACCGGTTTCGGTGGCCCGCCTGACGCTGAGCGCGTTTCGCTGCTACGCCTACCGGCGCTTCGAGGTGGCGCCGGCCAGCGTCGTTCTCACCGGCCCGAACGGCGCCGGCAAAACGACGGTCCTGGAGGCGTTGTCGCTGCTGGCCCCGGGCCGCGGGCTGCGGCGCGCCCGTCTGGACGAGTTGATGCGGGTTGATCCCGCGGGCGACGGGACGGGCGGCGGGGCGTGGGCGGTCGCCGCAAAGGTGCGAACCCCCTCCGGGGATACGGATATCGGCACCGGACTGGAGCCCGGGCTCGCGGGCGCGCGCCGGGAGCGCAGGCACGTCCGCATCGACGCGCAGCCGGCGCGGGCGCACGCGTCGTTGGCCTCGATCCTGACCGTCAGTTGGCTGACGCCGGAGATGGACCGCCTCTTTACCGAGGGCGCTTCGGCGCGACGGCGCTTCCTCGACCGGCTTGTCTTCGCTCTCGATCCGGACCACGCCCGCCGGGTCAGCGCCTACGAGAGCGCGATGCAGGAGCGCTCGCGTCTGCTCCGGAGCGGCGCCCCCGACGCCGGCTGGCTGGCGGCGCTGGAGGAGACCATGGCGGCCGGAGCCGTCGCCGTCGCTGCGGCCCGGCTCGACCTTGCCGAGCGGCTGAACGCGCATGCCGCGGCCGGCGGGTTCTTTGCCGGCGCGACGCTCGCCGCGGCGGGAACCGTGGAAGATTGGCTGGCGGCGGATCGGACTGCGCTCGCCGTGGAATGCCGGCTGCGCGAGGCGCTCGAGCAGGCCCGCACGGTGGACGCCGAAGCCGGCGGCGCAAGCATCGGCCCGCACCGCAGCGACCTCGTCGTGCGCCACAGCGGCAGCGGCCGGCCCGCGCGCGCCTGCTCAACCGGCGAGCAGAAGATGCTGCTGATCGCCATCGTCCTCGCCGGCGCCCGGCTGCAACGATCGGAGCGGGGCGTCGCGCCGCTGCTCCTGCTCGACGAGGTCGCCGCCCATCTGGACGCGCGTCATCGCGACGCCCTTTTTGCCGAAGTCGCCGCCCTCGGGACGCAGGCGTGGTACGCGGGAACCGACCGCACCGTGTTCGCCCCCCTCGCCGGCCGTGCCCAATTCATCTCCCTTGGCCAGGAGTCGCCCGCTGGCGGGATTGCCGCCGGCTGATCCAACAAAGGACTATGAGTTCGATGAGTAAAGCAACGGCGGGAGCCGCCGCGCAACAAGCCTACGACGCCGACTCCATCAAGGTGTTGCGCGGCCTTGAGGCCGTCCGCCGGCGCCCGGGCATGTATATCGGCGACACCGACGATGGCACCGGCCTCCACCACATGGTCTACGAGGCCGTCGACAACGCGATCGACGAGTCGCTCGCCGGCCATTGCGACACCATCGAAGTCCAGCTCAACGCCGACGGCTCCGTCACCGTCTCCGACAACGGTCGCGGCATCCCGGTCGACATCCACAAGGAGGAAGGGATATCGGCGGCCGAGGTGATCATGACCCGCCTCCATGCCGGCGGCAAATTCGACCAGAATTCATACAAGGTCTCGGGCGGCCTGCACGGCGTCGGCATTTCCGTCGTCAATGCCCTTTCCGAGTGGATGGAGTTGCGCGTCTGGCGCGACGGCAAGACCCACGCGATGCGCTTTCGCGAGGGCGAGGCGGAAACGCCGCTCGCGGTGGTCGGCGACGCGCCCATGGCAAGGCGGAAGCCGCGGACCGGCACCGAGCTCACCTTCCTGCCATCGTCGACGACGTTCACGATGACCGAGTTCGACTTTGCCACGCTCGAGCACAGGTTGCGCGAACTCGCCTTCCTGAACTCGGGCGTGCGCCTGACGCTCAAGGATCTGCGCTCCGTCCCCTCGCGCGAGGCGAACCTTCACTACGAAGGCGGCCTGAGCGCATTCGTCCGCTACCTCGACCGCTCGAAGACGGCGCTGATCGAGCAGCCGATCATGATCAAGGTCGAGCGCGAGGGAACGGTCGTCGAAGTCGCCATGCACTGGAACGACAGCTACCACGAAACGATGCTGTGCTTTACCAACAACATCCCCCAGCGCGACGGCGGCACCCACCTGGCGGGCTTCCGCGCCGCGCTGACGCGAACGATCCAGGCCTATGTCCTCTCCGCCGTCGCCAAGAAGGAGAAGGCGACCATCACCGGCGACGACGCCCGCGAAGGCCTGACCTGCGTGCTGTCGGTCAAGGTTCCCGATCCCAAGTTCTCCTCCCAGACCAAGGACAAGCTGGTCTCCTCCGAGGTCCGCCCGGTGGTCGAGGCCGTTGTCGGCGAGCAGCTTGGCCGCTGGTTCGAGGAGCATCCGGCCGAAGCCAAGAAGATCGTCGCCAAGATCGTCGAAGCCGCAGTCGCCCGGGAGGCGGCGCGCAAGGCGCGGGAACTGACCAGGCGCAAGGGCGCCCTCGACGTGATGTCGCTGCCGGGCAAGCTCGCCGACTGCCAGGAGCGCGACCCGGCGAGCAGCGAGCTGTTCATCGTCGAGGGGGACTCCGCCGGCGGCTCGGCCAAGCAGGCGCGCCATCGCGCCAATCAGGCCATCCTGCCCCTGCGCGGCAAGATCCTCAACGTCGAGCGCGCGCGGTTCGACAAGATGCTGAGCTCGGCCGAGATCGGCACGTTGATTACCGCTTTGGGCACCGGCATCGGCCGCGAAGACTTCGACATCGGCAAATGCCGCTACCACAAGATCGTGATCATGACCGACGCCGATGTCGACGGCAGTCACATCCGCACGCTGCTCTTGACCTTTTTCTTCCGGCACATGAAGAAGGTCATCGAAAGCGGCTATCTCTACATCGCCCAGCCGCCGCTCTATCGCGCCAAGCGCGGCGGCTCCGAGGTCTACCTGAAGGATGAGGCGGCGATGGAGGCGTTTCTGTTCGGCGCCGCCATCGACGAAGGCGCGGTGTTGCAGACCGCCGCCGGCGAGCAGATTGCGGCCGCCGACCTGCGCCGCCTCGTCGAGGAGGCGCGCGCGATCCAGACGCGACTGCAACGCGTCGCCCAGACGGTTCCGCTGCCCCTCGTCGAGCAGGCGGCCATCGCCGGCGCCCTCGACGGTGCGCGGGGGACCGACAGCGAGCGGGGGACGGTCGTCACCGACCGGCTGGCGGCGCGGTTGAACGCGCTGTCAATCCTTGGCGGCGGCGAATGGACGGTCGCCCTCCTGCCCGAAGAAGGCCTTGTGTTCAGCAGGACCGTCCGCGGCGTCAGCGACCGTTACGTGCTGGAGCTGTCCTGGCTGGACAGCGCGGAGGCGAGGCGGCTGCACGGCAAGGCGGAGGCTCTCGGCGCTGTCTATGAGGGCGTGGGACAACTGATGGTCAAGGACAAGGTCCACGCCATCAACGGCCCTGTCGCGCTGGTCGAGACGATCATGGACATCGGGCGCAAGGGCATGTCCTTCCAGCGCTACAAAGGGCTGGGCGAGATGAACCCCGACCAGCTCTGGCAGACGACGCTGGATCCGGAAGCGCGCACGCTCCTGCAGGTCAAGGTCGCCCATGGCGACGACGCCGAAGACGTGTTTTCGACCCTGATGGGCGAGACGGTGGAGACGCGCCGCGAGTTCATCGAGGACAATGCGCTGATGGTGGCAAACCTCGACGTCTGAGCGCGCCCGGACGTGGGCGCGGCGTCTTGACCCGGTCCTCGGGTCCGCCGGCCCCCGTCAAGGTACCGGGCAAGCCGCGTCAATCGGTCCCCGGCAGAAAGTCGAGGTACATCGCCAGGTTATACGGCTTGTCGTCGGCGACGACGGGGGCGGACGCGTGAAGGGCGCCCGCCAGGGTCAGGTCTGCGGCCGAGTCGGCCTCGCCAAAATTTTCATGATGGTCATCGGCTGGCGGGTTCATTTTGCATCTCCCGGTTTCAAGAGATCCTGTTGGCTGGACAATCGTCCACAGGATTTTCGCTGTTCAAACCATGTTCCATGCGGCCTCTCCCGGTGCAAAGAAAAAGCGGCGATGGCGCTCCAGCGCGGGGCCTTCTGTTGCAAATGCGTGACAGCATCATCGCGCGGAAGCTTAACGCCACCTTAGCTACAACTGGGTTAACGACCTCTTCGAGATGGGCCCGGGCGGTCCGGGACCAGGGCTTGAGGATCAGCGGCTGTCTCACCAGCAGAACGCGCAAGGGCGGCTCGGGCTGATCGATGAACGCGAGCGCATCGACCGGCTCAGGCTGATTCGCAGCGAGAGCGTCGGCCCGGTGACCTTCCGCTGCCTCATGGCGCGCTATGGATCGGCCCGGGCGGCGTTGCAGGCACTCCCGGAACTCACCCGTCGCGGCGGCCGCAAGCGGTGTCCCAGGCTCTGCAGCGACGCCGAGGCAGAGGCGGAACTCGCGGCGCTGGCGAGACTGGGCGCGCGTCTCGTCGCGCTGGACGAGCCCGACTATCCGCCGCTTCTCGCCCATATCGACGACGCCCCGCCGCTGCTCGCCATGCAGGGCTCCGCCTCGTTGCTGCAGCGACCGGCCGTCGCCATCGTCGGCGCGCGCGACGCCTCGCTGAACGCCCGACGCCTCGCCGCCGACCTCGCCCGCGACCTCGGCGCCGCGGGTTTCTGCGTCGTTTCCGGGCTTGC
The DNA here is from genome assembly GCA_016793925.1 of Rhodospirillales bacterium. GTDB lineage: Bacteria > Pseudomonadota > Alphaproteobacteria > Rhodospirillales > Defluviicoccaceae > JAEULH01. The sequence continues at coordinate 26,417 of JAEULH010000023.1, forward strand.
CCGCGGCATCGACGCCTCGGCGCACCAGGCGGCGCTGGCAACGGGAACGGCCGCGGTGGTCGCCGGCGGGATCGACGTCGTCTATCCGCCCGAACATCGCGGCCTTCACGCCGCAATCGCCGAAAAAGGTCTGATCATCGCGGAGATGCCGCCCGGGCAACAGCCGCAGGGCCGCCACTTCCCGCGACGCAACCGCCTCATCTCCGGAACCTGTCGGGCGGTGGTGGTGGTCGAGGCGAGCCTGCGCTCCGGGGCGCTGATCACCGCGCGGATGGCGCTGGAGCAGGGACGCGAGGTTCTCGCCGTGCCCGGCTCGCCCCTCGACCGCGCTCGCGCGGCAGCAACGACCTCCTTCGTCATGGCGCTGCCCTGGTCGAGACGGCCGCAGACGTCGTGGGCGCGCTTTCAGGCGCCGCCTGGAGGCCGCCGCCGCCGGCCTTGGAGCGCGCCGCCCCCGGTCTCGAGCCCGGCGACGACGACGCCCTCGGCGAAAACGCGCCGGTGGACGCCCGCGCGCAAATCGCCGCCGCTCTTTCGGCGACACCTGTTGGCGTTGACGAAATCATCCGTAGCTGCCAATTGTCGCCGTCCTACGTGCACACCACCTTGCTCGAGTGGGAATTGGCGGGGCGTATCGAGCGCCTGCCGGGGAATCGAATTGTCATGATCGCCTTCGCGAAATCCTGAACCGATGAACGTCGTCATCGTCGAATCGCCGGCGAAAGCAAAAACCATCAACAAGTATCTCGGCCCGGGCTACACGGTGCTCGCCAGTTACGGCCATGTCCGCGACCTGCCGGCCAAGGACGGTTCCGTCCGCCCCGATGCGGACTTCTCGATGGACTGGGAGGTCGACCCGAAAGCCAAAGGTCGGCTCAAGGACATCGCCCAGGCGGTGCGCGGGGCTGAGCATCTCTATCTCGCCACCGACCCGGATCGCGAAGGCGAAGCCATCTCCTGGCATGTCTGCGAGGTGCTTGGCGACCGCAAGGCGCTTGAAGGCGTCGGCGTCAAGCGCGTGGTCTTCAACGCCATTACCAAGGCGGCCATCCTCGACGCCTTCGCCAATCCGCGCGATCTCAACCGCGAGCTGGTCGACGCCTATCTCGCCCGCCGGGCGCTCGATTACCTCGTCGGCTTTACCCTTTCGCCGGTGCTGTGGCGCAAGCTGCCCGGCAGCCGCTCGGCCGGCCGCGTTCAGTCGGTGGCACTGCGCCTGATCTGCGACCGGGAGACGGAGATCGAGGATTTCCGCTCGCAGGAGTACTGGAGCGTCAAGGGCGTCTTCCGCACCGGGCGGAACGAGACCTTCGAGGCGGCGCTGACCCACCTTGAAGGGCGCAAGCTCGACAAGATGGCGATCGCGACGCAGGCCGATGCCGAGGCGGCGGTCCGGGCCGTCGAAGCGCACGAGTACACGGTCGCCAAGGTCGAGCGCAAGCAGACCCGGCGCAACCCGGCGCCGCCGTTCATCACCTCGACGCTGCAACAGGAAGCCTCGCGCAAGCTCGGGCTGTCGGCGTCGCAGACGATGCGGGTGGCGCAGAAGCTGTACGAAGGCATCGCCATCGACAACGAAACCGTCGGGCTTATCACCTACATGCGGACCGACGGGGTGCAGATGGCGAACGAGGCCATCGCCGCCTGCCGCGAGCTGATCGGCACCGACTACGGGTCGCGCTACCTTCCCGAGAAGCCGCGGATCTACAAGTCGAAGGCGAAGAACGCGCAGGAAGCGCACGAAGCGATCCGGCCGACGGATGTCCGGCGCACGCCCGCCGATGTCGCCCGCTTCCTCGATCGCGATCAGCAGCGGCTCTACACCCTGATCTGGAAGCGGACGGTCGCCAGCCAGATGGAGTCGGCCGTTCTCGATCAGGTCGCCGTCGACATCGCCTCGCCCGATCGTCAGGTCATCCTTCGCGCCACCGGCTCGGTCATCGCCTTCGACGGCTTCCTCAAGCTCTATCGAGAGGATCGCGACGATGCCGAGGGCGACGCCGAGGCGCAGGTCGAAGGCAAGGTCCTGCCGGATCTGAAGGAGGCCGACCCGCTGGCGCTTTTGCAGGTGCTGCCCGAACAGCACTTCACCCAGCCGCCGCCGCGATTTACCGAGGCGAGCCTGGTCAAGCGCCTCGAGGAGCTCGGCATCGGCCGCCCTTCGACCTACGCCAGCATCATCTCGGTGCTGCAGGATCGCAACTACGTCCGGCTGGAGAGCAAGCGCTTCATTCCGGAAGATCGCGGCCGCCTCGTCACCGCGTTCCTCGCAAGCTTTTTCGAGCGTTACGTCGCCTACGGGTTTACCGCCGAAATGGAGGAGAAGCTCGACGAGATCTCCGGCGGTCGGATCGACTGGCGGATCGTGCTCGACGAGTTCTGGCGCAATTTCAGCGCCAGCGTCGACGAGACCAAGGATCTTCGTATCGCCGAGGTGCTCGATACGCTCGACGCCATCCTCGGCCCGCACTTCTTTCGCGCAAGCGAAGGAAACCCCGATCCGCGGCGCTGTCCGGCCTGTGCCGACGGCCGCCTGAGCCTCAAGCTCGGCAAGTTCGGCGCCTTCATCGGCTGTTCGAACTATCCCGACTGCCGCCATACTCGGCCGCTGGTTCCGATCCGCGGCGACGAGAGCGACGCGGTCAAGGAGATGGAGGCCAACGGCCGCGAGCTCGGGCAGGATCCGGCCACGGGGCTGCCCGCCATCGTCAAGAAGGGGCCGTACGGCTACTACATCCAGCTCGGCCAAACGCCCGGCAACGGCGGCGAGAAGCCGAAGCGCATCAGCGTGCCGCGCGGAACGGATCCGGAGAGCATCGATCTGGCTTCGGCGCTGGCCCTGCTCTCCCTGCCTCGCCAGGTCGGGATTCACCCGGAAACCGGCGACGAGATCACCGCCGGGATCGGGCGCTTCGGCCCCTACATTCGCATGGGCGACGTTTACGCCTCCCTGAAGGGCGATGACGACGTGCTCTCGGTCGGCCTCAACCGCGCCGTCGATCTCCTCGCCAATTCGGCAAAGCGCCGGCCCGCCGGTCGGACCGTCGGCGACCACCCGGCCGACGGCAAGCCGATCCTGGTCAAGAGCGGCCGCTACGGGGCGTACCTGGAGCACGGCAAGGTCCGCGCGACGTTGCCGCGCGACGAAAGCGCGGACGCGATCAGCGTCGAGCGCGCGGTCGAGATCCTCGCCGCAAAGGCTGCGAGCGCAGGCAAAACGAAGACGAAGGCGGCCAAGGCGAAGGAGCCGGCGGCGGCCAAGGCGGCGGACACCAAGACGAAGAGCGTACGGACCAAGCGGGATGCCGGCGCCGATGCGTCGGCGAAGACGGCAAGCACGGCACCCGCCAAGCCGGCCGGAAAGACAACCACCAAGGCGCGCGCCAAGACAGGCGCGAAGGCGAACGCCAAGGCGAGCGGAGGCAAGGCCGCCGGGTCGTCTGCAGCGGTAGACCCGAAAAGCCGGCGGCGGTCACGTTGAGCGGTCCCGACGGACCCTCTTCGCCGTTTGGCGCTTGCAGCACACGCGCCTATCTTTAGGGTCGGAGGTCGATTTCGGCCCCGCCGCCTGAAACTCATCCCGGCTTTGTAGCTCCCCAGCCTTGACCAGACCCACGCCAAAAGCCTCCGCCGCGCCGCTGCCCAGCCGCGAGCAGATCCTCGAGTACATCCAGGCCGGCTCCGGTCGGGTCGGCAAGCGGGAGCTCGCCCGCGCCTTTCGCCTCAACGGCGAGCAGAAAATCGAGCTGCGGCAAATCCTGCGCGAACTCGTGAGCACCGGCGCGATCGGGCGCGACCACGGCCGGCGCTATCGCCACGCCGGGCGTCTGCCGGCGGTGGCCGTCCTCGAAATCCTCGATGTCGATGTCGACGGCGAACTGACCGCGCGTCCGGTTGCCTGGGAAGAGGAAGGGCCGCCGCCGAAGATTGCGGTGGTGCCCGATCGATCGAGCCGGGCGGCTTTGACGCGGGGCGACCGGGCGCTCGCCAGGCTCAGCCGGGCTGCCGATGGCGGTTACGAGGCCCGCGTCATCCGCCGCCTGCACGCCGGCGCGGTGCGAACGCTTGGGGTATATGAGCTGGTCGGCGGGCGCGGACGCCTGCTCCCGATCGACCGCCGGAGCCGCGAGGAGCTGGAGGTGCCCGGCGGCGGCACGCTCGGCGCCGAGCCCGGCGAACTCGTCTGGGCCGAGGTCGAACAAGGCCGGCCGCTGGGGTTGCGCCGCGCGCGGATTGTCGAGCGCTGCGGTCCGGCGCACGGCCCGCGCTCGATCAGCCTGATCACCATCAACGACCATGACATCCCGGTGCGCTTCCCGGACGCTGCGCTCGCCCAGGCCGCGGCGGCGGGACCGGCGCCGCTCGGCGAGCGGGCGGATCTGCGCGAGGTGCCGCTGGTGACGATCGACGGCGAGGACGCTCGCGATTTCGACGACGCCGTCTGGGCCGAGGCCGACGCCGATCCGGCCAATCCCGGCGGCTGGCACCTGCTTGTCGCCATCGCCGACGTCGCCTGGTATGTCCGGCCCGACAGCCCGCTCGATCGCGCCGCTTTCGAGCGCGGCAACTCGGTCTACTTCCCCGACCGCGTCGTGCCGATGCTGCCGGAGGACATCTCCAACGGCTGGTGTTCGCTGGTTCCGGGAGAGGATCGGCCGTGTCTCGCGGCGCATTTGTGGCTCGACGCCGACGGCCGGCTTCGGCGCCACCGCTTCGTCCGCGGCCTGATGCGCTCGGCGGCGCGGCTCACCTATGCGCAGGTCCAGGCGGCGGCCGATGGCCATGCGGATGCGGCGACCGAAGCCCTGAGCGACGCCGTCATCGCACCGCTCTATGCGGCCTATCGGGCGCTTGCCGCGGCCCGCGAGAAGCGCGGGGTGCTTGAGCTTGACGTGCCGGAGCGTCGCGTTTTCATCGACCCGGCGACCGGCGGCATCGACAGGGTCCAGTTCCGCGAGCGGCTCGACAGCCACAAGCTGATCGAGGAGTTCATGATCTGCGCCAACGTTGCCGCCGCGGAGGCGCTGGAGGCGGCGCGACGGCCGTGCATGTACCGGATCCACGATCGGCCGCCCGACGACAAGCTGGAGGCTTTGCGCGACTTCCTCGACTCGCTCGCCATCAGTCTGCCGCGCGGTCAGGTCATGCGCGCCGGCGATCTGAACAGGATCCTCGCGCGCGTGGCGGGCCGACCGGAAGCGCGCCTCGTCAACGAGGTCATGCTACGCAGCCAGTCCCAGGCGCTGTATGCGCCGGACAATGTCGGCCACTTCGGCCTGGCGCTGCGTCGCTATTGCCACTTCACCTCGCCGATCCGCCGCTACGCCGATTTGATGGTCCACCGCGCGCTCATCGACGCCTTCTCGCTCGGCGCCGGCGGCAGCGATGCGGCCGGGATCGACCTGGCCAAGGCCGGACTGCACATCTCGGCCACCGAACGCCGGGCGGCGGCTGCGGAACGCGATGCGCTGGATCGCTTCACCGCCGCCTATCTGGCCGACAGGGTCGGGGCGGATTTCGCCGCGCGGATCAACGGCGTCACCCGCTTCGGCCTGTTCGTCACCCTCAACGAGACCGGCGCCGACGGCCTGATTCCGATCAGCACCCTGCCCGACGACTACTACGAGCACGACGAAAAGAGCCACCGCCTGGTCGGCCGCCGCAGTCGACTGGAGTTCAGGCTCGGCGATGCGCTCGAGGTTCGCCTGGTCGAGGCCAATCCTTTGACCGGCGGCATCATCTTCGCGCTTGTGGGAACACCCGCCGAACGGCGCCCCAGGTCGGGCTCGCCGGCCGGAAAGAGGAACGCCGGCGCTCGCGATCGCCAGGCGAAGGCGAAGAGACGGCGCCGGTAGGAGTGGAGGCGACGGCGGCGATACGTTCCGACTTCATCTTCGACATCGCCCCGGCGCCGTGCGCCCACGCCTCGACGCTGGCCGAGACCGGACGCGGACTGGTCGCGGCCTGGTTCGGCGGCAGCTACGAAGGCCACGACGATGTCGGCATCTGGCTGGCCGAGCGGCCTTTGCACGGGGGCCGCTGGTCCGAGCCGCGGCTCGTCGCCGAGGGGGTGCAGGCGGACGGCAAGCGCTACCCGTGCTGGAACCCGGTTCTGCACCGGGCGCGCGCGGGACCGCTGCTGCTGTTCTACAAGGTCGGGCCGAGCCCGAGCCGGTGGTGGGGCATGGTGATGCGCTCGGACGATCAGGGCCGGAGCTGGGAGGCGCCGCAGCGACTGCCCGACGGCATTCTCGGGCCGATCAAGAACAAGCCGATCGAGACCGGGGACGGCTCGCTCATCTGCCCGTCATCCAGCGAAAGGGGACGCTGGCGGGTCCATGTGGAGTACGCCGGCGACGGCGGCCAAGCCTGGCACGCCGGCAAGCCGCTCAATTCGGGCCGTGATTTCGCCGCCATACAGCCGTGCCTGATGGTCTGGCCCGACGCCGGCTATCAGCTTCTCTGCCGAACCCGCCAGGGTGTCGTCGCCGACTGCCGCTCGAACGACGGCCGGCACTTTTCGCCCCTGCGCGCCACCGTGTTGCCCAACCCCGACAGCGGCATCGACGGCGTGGTTCTCGGCGACGGCCGCGGCGTGCTCGTCTACAACCATGCGGCCCGCCGTCGCACGCCCTTGAACGTCGCCGTCAGCGCCGACGGCGGTCGGACCTGGGCGCCGACGCTCGTGCTCGAATGCGAGGCGGGGGAATTCTCCTACCCGGCGGTCATTTGCGACGGCGCGGGCCTGGTGCAGATCACCTACACCTGGAACCGGCAGACGATCCGCCATGTCACCGTCGATCCGCGCGCCCTGCCCCGGCCGGAGTGACGCAGAATTGACCCGGCGCCGGCGGCGCGCAACGATTGACACCGCGCATCGTGCGGCTATTGTTCCGCTGCATCCACACCACTTTGCACATTTCCGAGGAACGGCGCGCCGATGGCCAAGCCTACCACCGTCTTGATCAAGCTCCTGAGCACGGCCGGGACGGGATTCTTCTACGTCGCGAAGAAAAACCCCCGCACGACGACCGGGAAGCTCGAGTTCCGAAAGTACGACCCCGTCGTGCGCAAGCACGTCGCGTTCAAGGAAGCGAAGATCAAGTAGCCGGTTCCGGGTACCGGTTGCAGATACCGGTTCCTCCCCCCTCTCGCGCACGCGCGCGCGGCACGCCACGCGTCAGCCGCGGACGTCTTCGACGAGCGTCTCCAGCCTGCCGATGTCGTGGATGAGCAGCGACTGCTTGGTCCGCTCGATGATCCCGCGCCGGGCGAGATCGTTGAGCACGCGCGCGACCGTTTCCCGGGTCGTGCTGACCCGGCTGGCGATATCGCTGTGCACCGGGATTGGGGAGATGCGCCCCCGATTGGCGCCGGCCATCTGCCGGCGAACCTGACGCAGGAGCTCGGCCTGGACCCTGTTCTGCGCCGCGAGCGTGCTCAGGTCCATGATCCGCTCGTCGGCGGCGCGCACGATCCCCGCCAGCCGGGTCATGACCCGCAGGGCGATGTCGGGATGGGCGCCGAGCATGTGCCGGAAGGCGCGCTGCGGCATCGCGAAAACCAGCGTTTCGACCAGGGCCACGACGTTGGCCGAGCGCGGGCCGTCGTCAAGCGCCGCCAGCTCGCCGAAGTGATCGCCCGCCTGCAGATCGTCGAGCGCAATTTCCCGCCCCGTGAGCGAGTAGTTCACGATCCGCGCCCGGCCGCGAATGATGAAGAAAACGTCGGTCGTCCGGCCGTCGCGGTCGATGATGTGCCCGAGTGCGGCGTATCGCCTGTAAACGCCGGACCGCTCGATCGCCGACCGAGCCTTGGCGTCGAGGGACTGCAGCAGACGCAGGCCGGCAAGCAGGCTTGGACCGCTGTCGGCGGTCTCCGCGGAGACGGCGGCCCGCAGCGGCGGAGGCGCCGCGATCGGCCTGACCAGGGAGGAGGTTGCGGTTGGCATGCGTGTACTACTGCGTGTTCTGTCAACCGACAGTATACACCCATGAATCTCGGAATGCGAGTATCGTTATAGGCCTACACTATTAAACGGCGAGGACGGCGCCATCCCTCCGCTCGTCGGCCGCACCCGAAAACGGACCGCTCTCCGCGCGGCGCACGGCGTGCACGCCGCCGAAGAACATGTTTTTCCCCGACCACGCATCGCAATCGAACTCTTCCTCGAGCGCGGCCGCGGCGGTCTCCGCAAAGCCCGGCTCGAGGCTGAGCTTCCTGTCCTCGACATGCAGGCGCGGTGCGGCGATGGCGGCATCGAGGCTGCCCCCGAGCGCGAAGATGTCGAGCAGAACCTGGAGGATGGCGGTGCGGATCCGGTTCGATCCGCCCGAGCCGAGCGCGACGATGCCGCCGCCTGCGTCGATGCCGATCACCGGCGTCATCATCGAACTCATGCGCCGGTCGAGCGGCCAGCCGTGGTGACCGTGCGGATTGATATCGTCCTCGCCCAACATGTTGTTGAGCATGATGCCGGTCCCGGGGATGACGTAGCCGGAGCCTTCGCCGTTGGAGATCGACAGGCTGGCGGCGTTGCCGGCCGCGTCGGCGACGCTGATGTGGGTGGTCGCGCTGCGACCGGCCGGTGCGCCGGCAACGAACCGGCGGTAGCGGGCGAGAAGCTGCGCATCGAGGACCACCCGCTCGACCTCCGCGTCGGCCACCTCGTGCAGCCGCGCGTCGATGCGCAGCCGGTTGGTCGCGGCCATGGCTCGGGCCAGTGCAACGACGTAGGCGGGGGATCCCCGCCGGCAACCGGCGAACGGGAAATCCCGCATCAGTTCCAGCGCGAAGGCGATGAGAATGCCGCCCGACGACGGCGGCGGGTTGAGGTAAAGCCGCGAGGCGAAGATGTCGACGGCGATCGGCCGTCGCCGCTCGACCTGGTAGGCGCGCAGGTCGGCCGCGTCGAGATGGCCGCCGAGGCTCTTGCTGTCGGCGATCATCCGGCCGGCGATTTCGCCGCGATAAAAAAGGTCGTCGCCCTCGATGGCGAGGATCTCGAGCACATCCGCCAGTTCGGGCAGCCTGTAGGTTTCACCGGCCGCCACCAGCTCCTCCGGCCGCGCCGGGCTGGCCTGCAGAGCGAAGGCCTCGGGGCTGCGCCTGAGAATGGCGCCGACGACCCTGGCCATGTAGGCCTGCATCGGCGTGGCCTCGACGCCCCGGCGGGCGAGGGCAATCGCCGGCGCGACGACCTCGCGTATCGGCATGCGCCCGAGCGCGCGGTGCGCCGCGAACAGGCCGCGAACGACCCCGGGCGTCGCGATCGAGCCCATGCCGATGTGAAACTCCTGCCGGGTCGGACCGAAGTCGGCGAGGATCGGCGCGTAATCGATGTCCGCCGCGGCCGTACGGGATTTCGGCGTTTGGCCGAAAAAGTCGAAGACGACGGGCGCGCCGGCTGGACCGGCCTCGGCCTGGCGGGCGAGGAGGAAGCCGCCACCGCCCAGCGATGCAAGGACCGGCTCGGCTACGCAAGCCGCGCACATGGCGGCGAGCGCCGCGTCGAAGGCGTTGCCGCCGTCGTCGAGAACGGCGGCGGCGGCACGCGCCGTCTCAATGTGCCCGCAGGCGACGATACCCTTTGCTTTCATGATGGCCACGTTGCAGAAGATTAAGGCCGCGCCGTCGGTATCCGCCGTTGCGCCCGCTGTCAACGGCCGCGCATCGCCGTAATGGCTGGCGCCGGCGTTGCGGCTGTGCGATGACAGCGCCGCGCCGCCTCTGCCCTGCCACAGATCAAGCCAGCCCGATACAGGCTTCTATGCCAGAATTTCCCGAAAAAGCGCTTCTGCCCGCAGGCATGACAGACGTCCTGCCGCCTCACGCGGCCTTCGAAGCCGACACCGTCGAGGCGCTTGTCGCCATCTTCGCGACGTACGGCTACGAGCGGGTCAAGCCGCCGCTCGTGGAGTTCGAAGAGACTCTGCTATCGGGCAGCGGCGCCGCCCTCGCCGATCAGACTTTCAAGCTGGTCGATCCTCTGTCCCAGCGCACGCTGGCCCTGCGCTCCGACATGACCATGCAGATCGCGCGCATCGCCACCACCCGTCTGGCCAATCGCCCGCGGCCGCTGCGTCTCAGTTGCGCCGGCCAGGTCGTCCGCGTCGTCGGCTCGGAACTCCGGGCGGAGCGCCAGTTCGGCCAGGTGGGAGCCGAACTCGTCGGGGTGCACTGCGCCCGCGCCGATGTCGAAATCATCACCATGGCAGCCGGCGCCCTTGCCAGGCTGGGCGCCCGCGGCCTGTCGGTGGATCTCGGCCTGCCGACGCTGGTTTCGTTTCTGGTGCCGCGCGGGTCGTGCAGCGAGGACGCCGCGCGCCGGCTGCGCGCCGCCCTCGATTGCAAAGACGCCGACGCGGTTGCCGCTCTGGCCGACGACATCGGCGCGGACACGGCCCGCCTTCTCGGCCGCGTTGTCGCCGCCGCCGGCTCTCCCGAGGAGACCATCGCCGCGCTCGACGCCGCCAGTCTGCCGCCGGGAGCCGAGGGCGAACGCGCGGCGCTGGTCGAAGTCTTCGAGCGGATCCGCAGGAACGCCGCGTGGCTCGACGTCAGCATCGACGTGGTCGAGTACCGGGGCCTGGAATACCACTCGGGCGTCACGTTTTCGCTGTCCGCGAAGACCGGGCGCGGGGAACGGGCGCGCGGCGGACGCTATCTCGCCGGCGACCGCGAGCCGGCGCCGGGCGCGACGCTGATCATGGACACCGTGCTCGAAAGCCTGCCGCGCCGGCCGGCGCAGCGCCGGGTGTTCGTCCCCCTCGAGACATCGCCGGAACAATCCTTGCGCCTGCGCGCCGACGGCTGGATAACCGTGCACGCTG
>JAEULH010000104.1 GCA_016793925.1 Rhodospirillales bacterium
TCGACGGTCATGCCGTCGATCCAAATCCAGCTTTTTGAGCCGGACAAGGAAGCAACGACGGCGTGACGCTGCGCCCGCGGGCCGTGCCTAGGGAGCACCGACGGCCGCCGACCGGAACATCCGGAACCTGCGTTGTCGTTCATCCTGCGCTCAAGTCCGGAGCCCGGACACGGGCGCCGCAGGCGAGGCTTGCCGAGGCGGTCGGTCTCGCCGAAGCGATCGATTTGAACGTCGTCAACGCCGAGATCGTGTCGCTGTCCGCGGTGCGGCCGGCGACGATGCTTGGCGAGGGCAACGTCGAGCGGTTGGCGCAGACGATCGCGGACGCGCAAGAGCGAACCGGCGATCCTGTCGTCGTTGTCATGGACGCAGCGCTTACGCCGGTGCAGCAGCGTAACCTGGAGCGGGCCTGGAACGCCAAGGTCGTCGATCGGACGGGGCTGATCCTCGAGATCTTCGGAAAGCGCGCCCGCACCGCCGAAGGAAGGCTGCAGGTCGAACTGGCGGCGCTGGTCTACCAGCGCAGTCGGCTGGTTCGGAGCTGGACGCACCTCGAGCGGCAGCGCGGCGGCTTCGGCTTCATGGGGGGCCCCGGCGAAGCGCAGATCGAGACCGACCGGCGGTTGATTGGCGAGCGCATCGGCCGGATTCGCGCGCAACTCGAGACGGTCAGGCGGACCCGGGAGTTGCACCGCCGGGCGCGGCGCCGGATCCCGTATCCGATCGTGGCCCTCGTCGGCTACACCAATGCCGGCAAATCCACCTTGTTCAACCGGCTCACCGAGGCCGAAGTGGTCGCCCAGGACCAGCTCTTCGCGACCCTCGACCCGACCATGCGCGCGCTGCCGATGCCTTCGCATCGAACGGTCATCCTGTCCGATACGGTCGGCTTCATCTCCGATTTGCCGCACGAACTGGTCGAGGCGTTTCGCGCGACGCTTGAAGAGGTCAACGAGGCCGACGCCGTCGTTCATGTCCGCGACATCGCGCACCCGGACACCGCCGAACAGAAGGAGGACGTGCATGCCGTCTTGCACAGCATGGGCCTCGCAGATGCCTTGGAAGGCTCGCTGATCGAGGTCCTCAACAAGGCGGATCTTCTGAGCGAGGACGAGCGCGAGGTTATCGCCAACCGCATCTCACGATCCAATGCGCACGCGGTGCTCGTATCGGCAAAGACGGGAAGAGGCTGTGACCGGCTTCTCGACCTTCTCGATGAACGGCTGACCGCTTCCGACGCCGTAATGGACGTGGATTTGCCGGCAAGCGACGGCGAGTCGCTGGCGTGGATCTATCGGCACGGGCACGTTGTTTCGCGTGAGGATGCGGGAGAGGTCGTTCGCCTTACGGTGCGCCTGGATGCCGATCACGCCGCGCGTCTGGCCCGGCGCCTGGACCTCGAGGCCTGAGTGCATTCTCGAAGCTCGAGGCCGGCGATGGCGGAGCGAGCGCTGGCCGGTCGGGCCGGTGCGGGACGCGGGTCGATGACGACACGGCTTGGCGTTGTCGCGGCGAAATACATTCATGCGGCCTTGCCGGGATCGTGCCGTGGCTCGATCTCAGCGAAAGGGTACGCGGAGCGGGTTTGAAGGACGCGGGCACCGCGGTCACGGCGGGCAATCCGTCGGCGCGCACAGAAGAAAGGAAGAAGGCGTGGGAGTCGGCCCCGACGCAGACAAGGTTATCGCCATCATGCGTCGCGTCGCAGCGGCGGAAATCATGCCCCGGTTCGGCAAGCTCTCTCCGGGAGAGGTCACGGAGAAGTGCGGGCCGAAGGATCTGGTCACGATTGCCGATACGCTGGCCGAGGCCGCCCTCGGCGAGGCGCTGACCCGGCTCTGGCCGGGAAGCGTCGCAGTCGGCGAGGAAGCCGCCGACGCCGACACCGGGCTGCTGCAGGCGCTTGCCGGCGACGCGCCGGTCTGGCTCATCGACCCGGTCGACGGCACGAACAACTACGTGCGTGGCGTTGCCTGTTTCGCCGTCATCATCGGCTTCTGCGCCGGCGGCGACATTCGTGCCGGCTGGATCCACGACCCGATCGCCGATACGACCATCTGGGCCAAGGAAGGCGAGGGTACCTGGCTCGATACGGAAGCGGCCCGCCGCCGGCTGCGCCTTCCTCCGCCGAAAGCCGTCGCGCAGATGACCGGGTCGCTCGGCTACCGCTGGTCGAAACGGCTCAAGGAGCGACTGAAGGCGGGAATCGGCCTGTCCGTCCCGCGCTTCGTTCGCTATGGCTGCACCGGTCGGGAGTACATGGATCTCGCGGCCGGTCGCCTGGACTTCGCGGCGTACACACGGCTGAAGCCGTGGGATCATGCCGCCGGAGTCCTGATCTACCGCGAGGCGGGTGGCATCGCTCAGGTCATCGCCAACGAGCGCCCGTATCGACCGCAGCCGGCGATTTCGGAGACGACGCTGCTGCTGGCGCCGAACCAGGCCTGTTGGCGCGGACTGAAATCGACGCTCGACCTGCCCGGCGGCCGCGCGACGAGCTGAGCCGGGGAGCGGGAAGCCGCGCATCGTCCTGTCCGGCTCCATCGAAAAGGAAACGACTGATGTCAAGCCTGCGCATAGCTTTCATTGGCCTCGGGGTGATGGGCTTCCCCATGGCCGGTCATCTCGCCGCAGCCGGTCACAAGCTCACCGTCTACAATCGCACCCGGAGCCGGGCGGAGGCGTGGGTCGACCGCCACACGGGCTCGTGGGCGCCGACACCGGCGGAAGCGGCGGCGGGTGCCGAAATCGTCCTTTCGTGCGTTGGCAACGATGCGGATCTGCGCGAGGTCATGCTCGGCGAGACCGGGATCCTTGCCGGCGCCGAGCCGGGCGCGATCATCGTCGACCACACGACAGCGTCCGCCAATGTCGCCCGCGAACTCGCGGCGGCAGCTTCGGCAAAAGGCGTCGGCTTCCTCGACGCCCCCGTCTCCGGCGGCCAGGCCGGTGCCGAGAAGGGCGCGCTCACGGTCATGGTCGGTGGCGCACCCGAACATTTCGCCAAGGTCGAAGCGGCGCTCTCGACCTACGCCCGTGCGGTGACGCTGATGGGACCGGCCGGTAGCGGCCAGCTCACCAAGATGGTCAACCAGGTGTGCATTGCCGGTCTCCTGCAGGGCCTGTCGGAGGCCCTGGCGTTTGCCCAGCGCTCGGGGCTCGATGGGCGCCGCGTCGTCGAGGTCATCTCCAAGGGTGCCGCGCAATCGTGGCAGATGGACAACCGCGCCTCATCGATGCTGGACGACCATTTCGACTTCGGCTTTGCCGTGAACTGGATGCGGAAAGACCTGGCCATCGTGCTTGAAGAAGCCCGCAGCAATGGCGCGGCGCTTCCGGTCACCGCCGTCGTCGACCAGCTCTATGCCCGCATCCAGGACATGGGCGGCGGCCGCTGGGATACGTCGAGCCTCATTCGGCTGCTGCGCTAGGGATGCTTCGCGCGGGCGTCTTGCCCCCGCCTCTTGCGGCGGGGGCGCAGCGGTCGGCCGTCAGCTTGCCCGCGCCGGCTGCTGGATGCTCCGAACGCGCCTGATCAGGTCCGCGGGGTCGGGCCTGCGGGTGTAGTCCGGATCGACGTCGGCGTACTCGATGCGCCGGCTGGGCGCGATGATGTACGTCGCCGGCACCGGCAGTTCGAACGACGGCGTCCCGTTGGTCGCCGGCAGGTCGATGCCGAGCGTCGCATAGGCGTCGCGGAAGGCCTCGGGCAGGACGTACACCAGTCCGAAATTGCGGGCGACGACGTTGCCGAAGTCGCTCAGGACGGGGAAGCCGATGCCGAGCTTGTCGACGGTGGCCGCGGAACACTGCATCGTCTGCGGCGAAATCGCCAGCACCTCGGCGCCGGCCTCGCGCAGCGTCGGCGCCGCCTCGTTGAGTGAGCGGAGGTAGGCGCTGCAGTAGCCGCACCAGCCGCCACGATAGAAAGTCAGCACCGCCGGGCCCTGCATCAGCTGGTTGGACAAGGTGATCGTCCGGCCGGACGCGTCCGGAAGGGCGAAATCGTCGATGATCTCGCCTTCCTGGCGCGACAGCATCGCCTTGTTGTCCTCAAGCAGGTCGTGAGCGGCTTCGGTCAGCGGTTTGGCGGAGGCGGCGCCGAGGCCGCTTTGGACCTTGTCAAGGGCATCGATCAAGCCGGACACCATGCTCATAACCATCGCTCCCCAACTGCGAAGGCCGCGGCGGTAACCGCCGCGGCCAACTGTTCTGTTGCTAGCTGGGAAGCCGAACCCGCTTTTCCAGAGGCGGTTCATGCAATCAGATTGAAGTCGTCGAGTGCTTGCGGACCGACGAGGTACTGAAGCTGTCCGCCCTCGACCAGCTCGTGGTCGGCGATCCGACCGTCTTCGATGCCATGAGCCTGGACGTCGAACAGGAACAGAGAGCCGCCGGGCTTGCCGAACAGCTTGGAGACGTCGAGGATGCCGGACGACTCCCAGGCGCCGAGGTCGCCGGCGTTGGCGTCGGTTGTCCCGGCCGGCACGACCGCCGAACGGTCGATCTCGGCAACCCGGGTCGGGTCGGGGTGGCTCAAATCCGGCGACAGGCGGACGACCGACGCTTCATTCTGGTTCGGCAGGTTGTCCCACAGGTCTGTCGCCCGGTCCTCCTGGGCGTAGATGTAGCCGTTATCGGCCCAGTCGATATTGTCCGGACTGCGCAGCGTTGCATTCGGATCGCCGTCGCCATCGTAGAGTATGGAAAGCTGCGCTTTGGGGTTTCCCGATCCGGAGAGGTCGAAGCTGGCCATGTAGGTGCCGCCGAGCTGGTCGGCATTGTCATAGACGTCGGAGCGGCCGGTGGCGTTGAACGCGACCTCGGCGCCGTTCTGCGGATTGACCGACAGATCCTCGATCCGGACGAATTCCATTGCCCCGAGCGCGCGCGCCTCGGCCTGAAGCGTCGACTGCAGGGCCTAGCCGAACTGATCGTAGCCGTCGGTGCCGGCCTTGCCGGCGTCGAAGGTGTCGATCGGCAGGAAGGTACCGTGCAGGCTCGCGCCCTGGGCGTTGAAAGTCGTCGGGTCGGTGTGGAAGCCGGCGGCAACGTCGCGATCGTCGGCAGCCCAGGCGTAGAGCTGTCCTTTCGCCAACCCGTTGCGGTCAAGGAAGCTGCCGTCGCCGATCGCGTTTTTCTCGCCCACATAAAGGTAGAGCAGGTTGCCAGACGTATCGTCGCCGAGCAGAAGGCCGACCTGATTGGGGTTGCCGGTGTCAACGACGCTGAGGTTTTCCCAGGCGCCGCGGCCGAGCGCCGGCGCTGCGTGCAGCGCGCCGTGGGTCACGTCCAGAGCATAGAAGACGCCGTCATCCACCTCTTCGCCGGTGAAATACACCGGGTTGGCGAAGCCGGTGCCCGGGCCGAAGGTGTCCGGCTCGAACAGTGATGACGAACAGAACCGGCTGAAGCCGTCCTCGCCGCCGGCCGTCGTCTGGGCGAAGTGGTCGAGGTCGGTGATCAGCGCACCGTCGATGCCGTAGATCCTGTTGTAGGCGATGCCGCCGTCTTCAATCGTGTGGGTGTGGCTGTCGATGTCGAAGTAGCTGATTCGCGCGCCCTGCAGCGAATAGGGTTCGACGCCCGGGATGCCGTTGTTGACCGTGTAGGCGGTGCCGCCTTCTTCGATCTCGTGGTTCATGAAGACGCGGACGGTGTCGTCATCCAGCTTCGTCGCGCCCAGTCCGTCGGGGATGCCGACAGGGATGTAATGGCCGGTCTCGCCGGTAAACGCGCCCGAGCCTTCGACGCTATCGCCGATCGTCAGCAGCGGCTCGGTGCCATAGCCGCTGCGGCCATCGGCCATGGCTTTCCACAACGTCGAGAAGCCCTCGTCGGGGCTTTCGTTGGGTGTTTCGTGTGGGCCCATGCAATGTCCTCCTCACCTGTGACAGCCGGCGAAGCGCATGCCGACCGCGAACTCCGTGCGGGACAGTAGGTGCGAAGAGGTGACGGGCAGGTGACGGTTGGCTGAAGCTTTGGTCAATTCTGACCGGGCCCGAGCGCGGCGACGGCGTCGCGCAGGGCCTCGGCGATGGCAGCCGGCTCTGCCTTTGCGAACGCTTCGAGCCGCTCAGGGTCGATGACCGGGCCGAAGCGGACGCTTACCCGGTGCGGCCTCGGCAGCCGCCGCGTCCGCGGCATGGCGGCGAAGGTGCCGTCGATATGGGCGGGGACCACGGACACCGGCCGGCGCGACAGCAGCGCGCCGATACCGGGGAGAAAACGCTGGAGACTGCCGTCCGGCGAACGCCAGGACTCGGGGAACCAGACCAGGGCGTGGCCGCGGTCGACCACCGCTTCGGCCATGGCCAGGGTCGCCGCGGCATTGTGCTCGTCGACGGGGAAGATGCGCACCGCGCGGCAGAAGCCGCGGGACCAGGCGCTTGCGAACAGCCGGTCGCGGTCGCCCGACCAGTAGACGTCGGCGAGGATCGCCTTCGGCAGCGCTGCCGCCAGCACCAGCGGGTCGAGGTCGCTGGCGTGGTTGGCGACGAGCAGAAACGGGCCGCCGGCCGGAAGGTGGTTGCGACCGGCGACCTTCAGGCTGAACACGGTGCGCATCAGCACGCGGTTGACGCCGTCGAGGACCTGCCCCGCCAGACGAGACGCTCCCCCGCGCGGCGCCAGCCAGCGCGCAACGTCGGCTTCCACGTGCGCGCGGCCGGCGGAAGCGAGCGATCCGGGCCCCGCGTCCGCATCCGCGTCTCCGCTCCCGGGCGCCTGCGCGACCAGGCGCACGAGTTCGCGAACCGTCTCCGCCGCGGCCAGTCGCTCCGGTTCGATCAGTCGCCCCGTGGCGGCTTCCAGAGCCATGCCGAGGCCGAGCCACTCGAGCGAGTCGATGCCCAGATCGAGCTGCGGGCTCGCGTCCATGCCGAGGCGTCCGTCGGCGTAGCGCTCCTTGAGCAGGGACCAGGCGGCGGCCGCCGCCGGCTCGCGCAGGAGGGCTGCGTCTTCTTCGCTTGGCTCGGCGGGAGACGGCGAGCGCCTTTCCCCCCGCAGCGCCCGTTCGTAGAGTTCCGGCAGAAGAAAGCGCTGGTATTTGCCGAGGCGGGTTCGCGGCAAGGGGTCGCGAACGACGGCGTAGCCGCTGAGGCGCTGGTGAGAGGCCAGCGCCTGAGCCTTCGAGGCCAGGGTCACGCGAAGCACGTCGTCGAGCGAGGTGTAACCGCCGGCTCGGACAGCGTCGAGGTCCGGGACGATGAGGGCGACCAGATCGCCTTTGCGCTCGAGCACGGCGATCTCGGCGATGTAGGGCGAGTCCGCGTAGGCGCGCTCGACATCCTCGGGGAAGACGTTCTTGCCGCCGCCGAGCACGATCATTTCCTTGACCCGGCCGGTGACGTAAACGAAGCCGTCCTCGTCGATGCTGCCGAGATCGCCGGTGCGGAACCAGCCGTCGGCGGAGAACGCCTCGGCGTTGGCCTCCGAATTGTCGAGGTAGCCGGAAAAGACACTCGGCCCTTTCAACTCGATCTCGCCGTCGCCGCGGCCGGCGGTGGCACCGCCCGGCAAAGCCGAACTGGCGCCGGCGATGCGGGCAGCGCCCCCTGAAAGCGGCCGCCCCTCGCTGCCGATGCGCCTGGATCCCGGCACATTGCCGGTGAACGCCGAAGCGGTTTCGGCCAGCCCGTAGCCGGTCAGCAACGCCCAGCCGAGCCCTTCGATTTTCCAGATCACCGGCGCGTCGAGTTTCGCTCCGGCCGAGACCAGCAGCCGCAGGTTGCCGCCGAAGCGGGCATGAACGGTCGAAAACAGCATCCGGCCGAGGCGCAGGCCGAGACGGCGCCGCGCCGCCACGGACAGCCCGAGCAGCCAGGCGAAGGCCCGGCCGGCGGCTTTGCCGCGCGCGCGGGCCTGTGCCTCTATCCCCGCGACCAGCGCCTCGTAGAGCCGGGGGACGCCGATCATCATCGTCGCCTTTCCCCGCTGCAGCGCGCGGACGATCGCCGGCCCTTGCGGCGCCTGGGGCAGAACGATCACGGCCCCGGTCCACAGCGGCACCAGCACGCCGACGACAAAGGGGTAGACGTGGTGCAGCGGCAGGGGCACGAGCAGCCGGTCGGCGCCGTCGATCAGGCCGGTGCCGGCGATGGCGCGCACGTTGGTTTCGATATTGGCGTAGCTCAGGATGAAATACTTGGGGCGGCCGGTGGTTCCGGAGGTGAAGACCATCATCGCCGGCCGGTCGGGCGCCAGCCTGGGCAATGTCACGTCGCCGAGCGCGCCTTCTTCCAGCGTCGAAAGGGCGATCGTGGATGGGACGTCCGCCGCAATGGTCGGGCAGGGCCCTCCGGCATCTCCGTTCATCACGACGATCTCGGCGAGCCCGGCCGCGTCGATGGCGGCGAGCAGCGGAACCTGCTGGGAGGCGAGAAACAGGCGCGTCATCGCGCTGGCGCCGACGATCATCGCCAGTTCGTCGGCGGCGGCGAGCGGATCGATCGGCACGCACACCGCCCCGGCGGCGGCGATGCCAAGCCTGACGATGATCCACTCCGCGCCGTTGGGCGCGCAAAGCCCGATCCGTTCGTCCGGCGTTACGCCGCGCCCGACGAGGGCCCTGGCAATCGACGCGGAGCGCGCAGCCAGCGCTGCCGTACCGATTTTGTGCAACCCCTCGCCATCGTCGACGAGCACAGCCGTGGCCTCGCCCCGGTCCGCGAGCCGTTCGAGCAGGTTGCCCAGAGATGGATCCGGCGTGCGCATGCAGGGGTGTAGATGGACGCCGAAAGCGGCCGGTGACAAGGGCTTTCGTGAAGCCGCAAGACCCCGGCGACGAACGCCGCCGCTGCCGCGGTCAGGCCGCCGGTGCCGCGGAGGATGGCCAAATACCGCGGCTATTTTGCAGGTGCGGCCACTGCGCCCTCGGCTCAGGAAAGCTTGTGTCTCTGTGCCGGACCGTGCATAACGCCGATCTCAGCGTCAGGGACAGCGCGGGGAGAGGAAATGAAAATAGCAATACCGAGAGAACGGATGCCCGGCGAGACCCGGGTCGCCGCTTCGCCCGATATGGTGAAGAAACTTGTAGGCTTTGGCTTCGACGTCGTGGTCGAAAAAGGGGCCGGAGAAGACGCAGCCATCCCGGACGGTGATTTCGAAGCCGCCGGCGCCAGCATCGCCAAAGACGAGGCTTCGGCGATCGGCGATGCGGACGTGGTCATCAAGGTTCAACGACCGGTCATGGACGGCCGCCTGAACGAAGTGACGATGATGAAGAGCGGCGCGGTGCTGATTGCGCATCTGGCGGCGCTGAATCATCGCGAGGACGTCGAGGCCTACGCCCAAGCCGGGCTGACCTCGTTCGCCATGGAGCTGATGCCTCGCATATCGCGCGCGCAATCCATGGACATCCTGTCCAGCCAGAACAACCTCGCCGGCTACAAGGCCGCCATCGACGCTGCTGCCGAGTTCGGCGGCTCGTTTCCGATGATGATGACCGCGGGCGGCACGGTTCCGGCCGCCAAGGTGTTCATCATGGGCGTCGGCGTCGCCGGCCTCCAGGCGATCGCCACCGCCAAGCGGCTCGGCGCGGTGGTGACCGCAACCGACGTTCGCCCGGCGACGAAGGAGCAGGTCGAAAGTCTTGGCGGCAAGTTCGTCATGGTCGACGAAGGCGCGATGAAGGACGCCGAGACGGCGTCTGGCTACGCCAAGGAGATGTCGGACGAGTTCAAGCGCAAGCAGGCCGAGGTCGTCGCCGATCACCTGAAGAAGCAGGACGTGGTCATCACCACGGCGCTGATCCCGGGCAAGCCGGCGCCCAAGCTCGTCACCGAGGAGATGGTCAAGAGCATGAAGCCGGGAGCGGTCGTCGTCGATCTGGCCGCGGAAACCGGTGGCAACTGCGAACTGACCGAGCCGGGCAAGGTCATCGTCAAGCACGGCATCAAGATCGTTGGCTATGTCAACGTTCCCGGCCGGCTGCCGAAGGACGCGAGCCAGCTTTACGCGCGCAACGTGCTCAACTTCCTTACACCGCACGTCAACAAGGAGCAGAAGACGCTCGCCTTCGACTGGGAGGACGAGACCGTCGCTGGCACGGTGGTGACGCGGGACGGGAAGATCGTTAACGCGCAGCTGACAGGGGAGGGGCAGTAACCATGGATCAAGCCATGATCGTGGAGAAGGCCGCACAGCTCGCCAACGAAGCCGCGGCTCTTGCGGTTCGCGCCGGTGAGGTGGCTGCGGCCGCCGCGCAGGCGACGATGGTCGGTCCCGTCGAGGGCGGCGGCCACGGCGCGTTTTTGTCGCTGTTCACGGTGTTCGTGCTGGCGGTGTTCGTCG
Organism: Rhodospirillales bacterium; assembly: GCA_016793925.1. Taxonomy (GTDB): domain Bacteria; phylum Pseudomonadota; class Alphaproteobacteria; order Rhodospirillales; family Defluviicoccaceae; genus JAEULH01. The sequence continues at coordinate 10,294 of JAEULH010000104.1, forward strand.
GCTTCTACGTGGTCTGGAGCGTGACGCCGGCCTTGCACTCGCCGCTCATGAGCGTGACCAACGCGATCTCGTCGGTGATCATCGTCGGCGGCCTGCTCGCCGCGGGACCGGCGCATTTCGACTTCTCGAAGGTGATGGGCTTTTTCGCCGTCGCCCTCGCATCGGTGAACATTTTCGGTGGCTTCATCGTCACGAGAAGAATGCTGCAAATGTTCAAGAAAAAAGTAAAGAAGTAGGGAAGGGGAGCTCTCATGACCGAAAATCTCACGGGCTTCGCCTACCTTATCGCTGCGGTGCTGTTCATCCTGGCGCTGCGGGGGCTCTCCAATCCTGAATCCGCCCGCCTGGGCAATGTTTTCGGCATGGTCGGTATGGCCATTGCCGTCATCACCACCCTGCTCAGCCCGGGCGTCGTCAGCTACTGGCTGATCATTCTGGGGATCCTGATCGGCGGCGGCGTCGGTACGATGGTGGCGCTCAGGATCCAGATGACCCAGCTTCCCGAGCTGGTCGCCGCCTTCCACAGTCTCGTCGGTATGGCCGCAGTCTTTGTCGCGACGGCTGCGTTCTACCATCCGGAGGCATACGGCATCGGCACGTCGGGCAATATCCACGGCGGCAGCCTGGTCGAAATGTCGCTCGGCGTCGCCATCGGCGCGATTACCTTTTCCGGCTCGGTCATCGCCTTCGCCAAGCTTGCGGGCAAGATGAGCGGCAACCCGATCACGTTCCCGATGCAGCATCCGCTGAACGCGGCCATCGGGGTCGTCATCGTGCTGTGCATCATCTGGTTCTGCACGACGGAGTCGGCGGTCGCCTACTGGGCGATCGTGCTCCTGGCCTTCGCCATCGGCTTCCTGCTGATCATTCCGATCGGCGGCGCCGACATGCCCGTGGTCGTCTCGATGCTCAACTCCTACTCGGGGTGGGCGGCGGCCGGCATCGGCTTCACCTTGCAAAACCCGGCTCTGGTGATCACAGGCGCGCTGGTCGGCTCGTCGGGCGCGATTCTCTCGTACATCATGTGCAAGGGGATGAACCGCTCGATCTTCAACGTGCTCCTCGGCGGCTTTGGCGGCGAGGGCGCTTCGCCGGCTGCGGCGACCTCAGCCGAGGGCAAGTCGGTGCGGCCCGGCTCGGCCGAAGACGCGGCGTTCATCATGAAGAACGCCAACAAGGTCATCATCGTCCCCGGCTATGGCATGGCTGTCGCCCAGGCGCAGCATGCAGTGCGCGAGATGGCCGATCTCCTCAAGGAGGAGGGGGTCGAGGTCAAGTTCGCGATCCATCCGGTGGCCGGACGCATGCCCGGGCACATGAACGTGCTGCTGGCGGAAGCCAACGTTCCCTATGACGAGGTTTTCGAGCTCGAGGAAATCAACCACGAGTTTTCGACCTGCGATGTCGCCTACGTCATCGGCGCCAACGACATCACCAACCCGTCGGCGCGCACCGACAAGTCCAGCCCGATCTACGGCATGCCCATCCTCGACTGCGACAAGGCGGGCACGACCCTGTTCGTCAAGCGGTCGATGGCGTCCGGCTATGCCGGGGTGGACAATCCGCTGTTCTTCGGCGACAAGACGATGATGCTGTTCGGCGACGCCAAGAAGATGACCGAGGAAATCGTTCAGGCGCTTGGCTAGGCATTTCGCCGAGTATAAGGAACGTTCGGGCCCGGCTTCGAACGGGAGCGTGAAGGCGGGCCAGTCCAGGGATCACCGTCAGCCGTAAGAGCGAACAAGAGCGGGACGACAAACGATGCGGGGCCTCTGGCCCCGTTTCTTTTTCCGTGCGAGGCTCCCACAGCGGAACACTGAGAAGTCGTCTTGGAGGGCGCCCGCCGCGCGATGGGCGGGCGACGGCCCTCCCGCCCGCGTCCCGCCCGGCCGGTCCGGGCGGGCCTTCGGTAGCCTCGCGTGCTCAGGCGGCGACGGCGGTGTCGGCCTCCGCATGTCGTGCTGCGCCTTCGCGAAGGACGTAGCCGCGCCCCCATACGGTTTCGATGTAGTGCTCGCCGCCGGTGGCCTGAGCCAGCTTCTTGCGCAGTTTGCAGATGAAGACGTCGACGATCTTGAGCTCGGGCTCGTCCATTCCACCGTAAAGGTGATTGAGGAACATTTCCTTCGTCAGGGTCGTGCCCTTGCGCAGGCTGAGCAGCTCGAGAATCCCGTACTCCTTGCCGGTCAGGTGCAGCGGCCGGCCCTCGACGTCGACGGTGCGGGCGGCGAGGTTGAGGGTCACCTTGCCGGTGCGGATCGTCGGTTCGGCGTGACCCTTGGAGCGACGGACGATGGCGTGGATCCGGGCGATCAGCTCGCCCCGGTCGAACGGCTTGGTCAGGTAGTCGTCGGCGCCGCCGCCGAGGCCGCGGACCTTGTTTTCCGGCTGACCCAGTCCGGACAGAATGAGCACCGGCGTCGCCACACGGGCGTGCCGCAGACGGCGCAGCAACTCCATCCCGTCCATGTCCGGCAGCATGAGGTCGAGCAGAATGATGTCATAGTCATAGAGCTTGGCGATCTCGAGGCCGTCCTCGCCAAGGTCGGTTGCGTCGACCACAAGGCCCTCGGACTTGAGCATGGTCTCGGTGCCGAGCCGCACCGACGGATCGTCTTCAATCAGCAGAACACGCATTGCCAACCCCTTTGTAACCTACGGAAGCACTCCGCATCGATCTGTCACCGAAGGTAGCAGGTTAACGAACGTTGGACAACTATAAAAGGTACACAAACAGGTATACATGTTATGCGGGTATCTGCGCGGGACATTAGGCCTTTACCGCCTGTTAGCGAAGGACGCGGCAAAATATGCCGATCATGGGTCAGGCAGAGCTGACCAGGATCGATACGAAAGGCCGCGTCCCCGTGTTTCCTGCCGTCAGCGCCGCCATTCGCGCCATCGATCATTTGCCGGACGCGACCGCTTATGGCCGCATCAGCGGCATCGTCGGCCTGCTGATCGAGGTTGACGGCCTTGACGGCTGTCTCGCCGTCGGCGATCGATGCCGGCTGTATCGCCGGGGCATGAGCGCCATCCAGGCCGAGGTCGTCGGCTTCCGCGCCGGCAAGGCTCTGCTCATGCCGCTGTCCGGGGTCGAAGGTCTCGGTCCCGGAAGCCGCGCGGAACTCGTCGGCGGTGCACCGGTCATCCATCCCAGCCTGGCCTGGTGCGGGCGGGTGCTCAACGCGTTCGCCGAGCCGCTCGACGGCCGCGGCGCGTTGGCGCCCGGGTCAACGGCGTATGGCCTGCGCAACCCACCGCCGCCGGCGCACCTGCGCCAGCGGATCGGCGGCAAGCTCGACGTCGGGGTCCGCGCGATCAACGCCTTCACCACCTGCTGCCGCGGCCAGCGTCTCGGCATTTTCGCCGCGTCGGGGGTCGGCAAATCGATGCTGCTGTCGATGATGGCCCGCCATACCGGCGCCGACGTGGTCGTCATCGGCCTGATCGGCGAGCGGGGGCGCGAAGCCCGGGAATTCGTCGAAGACACCCTCGGAGACGAAGGTCTGCGACGCAGCGTCGTCGTCGTCGCCACCTCGGACGAACCGCCGCCGGTTCGGCGTCAGGCGGCATGGACGATGATGGCGGTGGCCGAAGCCTTCCGCGACCAGGGCAGGCACGTGCTTTGCCTGATGGACAGCGTCACCCGCTTCGCCATGGCCCAGCGCGAGATCGGTCTTGCCGCCGCCGAGCCGCCGGCGACGAAGGGCTACACCCCGTCGGTGTTCGCCGAACTGCCGCACCTGCTTGAGCGCGCCGGGCCCGGGGGGCCGGGGCAGGGATCGATTACCGCACTGTGCACGGTCCTGGTCGAGGGCGACGATCACGACGAACCGGTGGCCGACGCCGTTCGCGGTGTTCTCGACGGCCACATTGTTCTTGACCGCGCCATTGCCGAGGCCGGCCGCTACCCGGCCATCAACGTCCTGCGCAGCGTCTCCCGGGCTCTGCCGGGGTGCAACAGCCGCGGCGAGAACGCGGTGATCGAGGCGGCGCGACGGCGCCTGGCGGACTACGAACGGATGGCCGAGTTGATCCGCCTGGGCGCCTACCGTCACGGCAGCGACCCGGACATCGACGCAGCGATCCGGCTGCAGCCGTCGTTGTCGGCGTTCCTCGCCCAGGCGCCGGACGAGCATGCGCCCTTGGGCAATGTCTACCGCGACCTCGAAGCCATTCTCGCCGAAGCGCCCGCGGCTCAGGCGTAGGCGGCGAAATGTTCGCCGATGGCGCGGCGGTCCGATGTCTCTCTCAGCGCCAGGCTCAGGAGCAGGCGCGCCTTCAGTCCGGAGAGGTAACCCGCGGGGATCAGCCCGCGACCGATCAGGTCGATCTCGGCGCCCGGGTAGCCGTACGTCTCCGTGAAGACCGGGCCCGCGACGACACGCGAAGCCAGCACGACCGGAAAACGGGCGGCGAGCGCGCCCAGGATCGGCGCTGCATCGGCATGGACGTGGCCGGCGCCCATCCCCTCGATGACGAAGCCGGAACAGCCGCTCTCCGCCAGAAGCCTGAAAAGGTGCGTCTCGTCGCCCATGGTCGCCTTGACCAGAGCCACCGGCCGGGGCGGACCATCGGCCGCGGCCAGGCACGGGTTCCGGGTAACCCGCATGAAGAAGCGCGGACGGCCCTCGATCACGGCGCCGAGAGGGCCCGCCAGCGGCGAGAGGAACGCCGACGGCAGGGCGGTGTGCGATTTCTGGACGAAGCGGGCCGCGTGAATGGCGTAATTGAGGACGACCAGCGTGCCGAGCCCGCGCGCGTCCGCCGTGGCGGCGACGCGCACCGCCGCCAGCAGGTTCGCAGGGCCATCCGCGCCGGGCGCATCGGCGCCGCGCATCGCCCCGGTGACAACGACCGGACGGTCGCCGCCGACCAGCAGGTCGAGGATGAAGGCCGATTCCTCGATCGTGTCGGTGCCCTGGATGACGACGGCGCCGTCGGCTCCGTCGGCGAATGCCGCCTCGATCCGTCGTGCGACGTCGACAAGGTTTGCGATGGTCAGAGACGGACTGGCGACCCGCAGCGGCGACTCGGCTTCGATCTCGGCGATCTCGGCGAGCGCCGGGACCGAAGCGATCAACTCGGCGGCGCCCAGCTTCGGCGCGATGCCGCGACCGGCGCCAGGCACCATCGTGATCGTCCCCCCGAGCGACAGCACCAGCAGGCGAGGATTCATGCCTGGCCAGCCTCTGCTTCTGCCGCGCGCGCCAGTCGTCTTTCCTCTTCGGGCGATGGCGGCGGCGGGTTCGCCGGGATCTCACCGGGGCGATAGTTGGGCAACCGCCCGGCCGGGATGATGGTCAAGGCGGCAAGCCCGGCCATGATCAACAGGCCGATCTTGAGCGCGCGCAGGCGTGCTTCCGTGTTGATGCGCACGGCCTCCTCGACCTGCGCCGGCGTTGCGGTCGTCTGTTCCATGATTGTCAGCAGACGATCGTTGCTGACGAAGTTGATGCTGTCGAGGTCGAGCTGCGCCTGGACCTCGGCGGGAAGGCGCGGGTTCTCGGCCAGGCGGCCCATGACGATGGCGCTGAGGAGACCGACCATCAGCGCGCCCGCCACCGCCGTGCCGACCGCCGCGGCGAGGTTCTGGGTCGTTCCGCGCAGGGATCCGACATCGCTCGCCAGCGCCTTGGGGGCGGCCGTGACGAGGACGTTGAAGACCAGGGTCACAAGCGCGCCCTGACCGAGACCGAAGACGAAGAGGCCGACGAGCACGGGAAATTCCGTCCACTCGTTGCGGACGACAAAGGCAAGCCAAAGCAGGGCGACGGTGCAGACGATAAAGCCGGCACGGCCGATCTGCCGCGGCGTCAGGGTCTTGTACAGCCGGACGACGAGGATGGCGGTGAAGAACACCGTGAGGTTGAAGGGCATCATCGCGATCGCCGTGGCCAGCGGCGTCCGCCCCTGGACGATCTGGATATAGAGGGGCACCGAAAAGTTGAGTGCCGCCTCGAGCGCGACAACGGCGAACATCGTGTAGACGGCGGCCCGTTCCGACGACGACATGACGACGCGAAGATCCAGCAGCGGCGTTTTGCCCGCGGCCGCCACCCGCCGGCACCAGGCGATCAGGCACTGCAGAAGGACGATGCCGACAACGATCATCACCGGCGCCGGCGAAAGTCCGAAGATGTCGAACGGAGCGCCGGCGCCGGCGACGCCGAGCCCCCACCGGTTGAGGTTGTTGAAGCCGAAGCTGATCAGAATGATCGCCGCCGCCGCGAACACGACGCCGATGACGTCGATTTGCACTTCGGGCCGACCCTCGTCCTTCTTGAGCTTGAAACTGAGGAAGAAAACGAGGGCGGAGACGGCGATGAGAATGCCGAAAACCGGACGCCAGCCGATGAAGGTGCCGAGGACGCCGCCGATGAGGAAAGCCGCCGCGCTGGCGCCCGCCCGGGCCGAGCCCAGTGCGCCGACGGCGGTCGCCTGCTGGGTGCCGTGGTAGTGATTGGCGATCAGCGCGACGAGCGCCGGGACGATGACCGCGGCCGACATCCCGCACAGGCCCTGCGCGGTCAGCATCAAGGTAGCGGTCGGACTGAGGGTCATCAGCGTCTGGGCGACGGCATAGATGGCGACGACAATGCGGAACATCGTCGTCGCGCCGAAGCGTTGGGTCAGCTTTGCGCCCAGCATGACGAGGCCGGCGACGGCAAGGGAGTACATCACGATGCCGGTGGCCACCGTCGTCGGGGGCACGCCGAAGCTCGCCACCATCCCGCTCATCGAGACCGGAAGCGCCGCAACGTTGAACGACATGATCGCCTGACCCAAGGAAATGGCGATCATCGGAACCCACGACTCCCGGACTTCGGCGGCGCCCGAGGCTGTTGCGGTGGTTGGCGGTGTCATCGACTCAATCCTCCCGTCGGATCTGCCGCGTCTCGGGGCGAATGCGGATCTTGGAGCTGCGCGCGGGGCTAGGCTTCCGGCTTCGAGGCGAACAGGTTGAGGCCGAGCCGCTCGGAGAGATACTTCGTCACGCGCTGGCCCTTGACGCTGTTGCCGGCGCTGTCGAGCGGCGGCGCGAAGGTGCAGAAACCGCCCTTGCCGGGCGCCATGGTGACGATACCGCCGCTGACCCCGCTCTTGCCCGGCAGGCCGATTTCGTACAGCCAGTCGCCGGACCGTTCGTAGAGGCCGGCCGTCGCGAGGATCGCAAGCACCCGCTTGCAGTTGTCGGTGGTGATCACGCGCTCGCCGGTCAGCGGATTGACCCCGCCGTCGGCGAGCGTTGCGGCCATCACCGCGAGATCCTTCGCCGAAACGCGGAGCGAACACTGCTTCGTGTAGACGTCTGTCGCCTCCAGGGCGTCGAAGTACATCCGTCCGTAGCCTTCGAGCAGCTTGGCGATGCCGCGGTTGCGCAGGTTGGTGGCCGCCTCGGATTCGTAGACTTCGCGGTCGATATCGAGCTCGCGTCCGGCGAACCTCGACAGGCCCTCCTGGACGAACCGCCACTTCTCGGCGGCGGTCGCGCCGGGCGCCAGGCTCGTCGTCGCAATCGCCCCGGCGTTTACCATCGGGTTCATCGTCCGCTCGGCGTTGAGTTCGATCGCCATCACAGAGTTGAACGGCAGCCCGGTCGCGTTCACGCCGACCTTCGCGCGCGCCGGCTCCGCGCCGATCGCATCGCAGATCAGGGCGAAGACGAACGGCTTGGAGATGCTTTGGATGGAGAAGCCGTGGTGCGCGTCTCCGATCTCGAAGACGGCGCCGTTGACACCGACGATGCAGATCCCGAACAGATCGCGCGACATCCGGGCCAGCGCCGGGATGTAATCGGCGACTGTGCCTTCGTCGAGCGTGCGGTAGCGGTCGTAGGCGTCGCGCACCGAACGCGCAACCAGATCCGCCGCTGGCAGATGACCGGTCGATACAGCTTCAACGGCCGCACGGCCGTCAACGTCGACGTCAGCGTACATCCCGTTTCCTGCTCTTCTTCTTTCCGCCGAACAGCGGATTGTTATTCAGCGGCTACCTAACCGGCGGCGTGCGAAAAAGTCCATAAAGAAATTGCGCTCTCCAATGCTGCGATGCGGCAAGAGTAGAGTCCGGAACGTTGCGCGATTCCGGTGCCGGCCTTTCCATTTAGTTGCCGAAGATTTGACGAATGCGCCCATGGCCGTGCAGGGCCAGCTCGTCGAGGGCGGCCCGTTCGCGCCGCTCGCGCTCGCGCAGTTCGGCATGCCGGCGACCGGCTTCGGCCAGTTCAAACCGGCGCCGCTCCGCAAACGCGTTGGCAAGACCGTCGCGCGCCGCCGCGAGCGTCGCCTCGGCAGAGGCGAGATCGTCGGCAATCCGCCCGTGCTCGGCAGCGACCCGGCGCTCGTATGCCGCGATGTCGTGGACGACGCCGTCCCAGGGGAGTTCGCGCGCCGCCAACCGTTCGCGCACAAGCGTCTCGGCGAGCCGGCGCCGGCGGTCGTGCAGCGCTTCGAGGTCGATCGCCGCGGCGCTTACCGCCCGGCGCCCGTCTTCGCACCGCCACGTCGCCAGCCGGATCAGGGCGGCGAGGCTGGCTTTCATCACGACCGCACCGTCAGGTCTGCTCGCGCCCGACGAGCCGCTTTCTGCCGGGCGTCTCAGCCAGCAGCCGCAGCGCAACGGCGTTGATGTCGCAGGCCGCTGCCGAGCGCGGCGAGCGGGTCATGATCGACGTCTGCTGGCGGATGGAGTCGGATACCCTGACGTCGCGGCGGATGACCCCGAGGAGGGGCGGCGAGATCTTGAGAAACCCCTGGCAGGCTTTCAACAGGGTGGCGTAGGTCCGTTCGCCGTCGCCCCTGCTGGCGGCGATGTTGACGACAACCCGGAGGTCGGCGTCGGGCCGGTCGGCGTGCGCCACCTTGATGAAAGCGTAGGCGTCGGTCAGCGAGGTCGGCTCGTCGGTCACGACGACGAGGCAGGTGTCGACAGTCTGTGCGAACTGGCGGACCGTCTGCTCCACCCCGCCGCCGAGGTCGAGCAGGACCAGATCGTAGTCCCGGCTCATCCCGACGAGCTCCTGGCAGAGGTGCTGCAGCCGGCTGACGGGCGCCGAGCCGAGCCGACCCGAACCCGAGCGTCCAGCGATGATGTCGAGGTTTTCGGCGAACGGGGTGCTCGCCTGCGGCAGGGTCAGCCGACCGGCGAGAACGCCTCCGACATCGTCCTGCGGCATCAGGCCGAGCTGGATATCGACGTTGGCGAGGCCGAGGTCGCCGTCGAAGAGCAACGTCCGGCGGCCGGCGCGGGCCATGGCGTGGGCGAGCGAGACCGCGAGCCAGGTTTTGCCGACCCCGCCCTTGCCGGAGGCAATGGCGATCAGGTTGCCGCGGCGGGCGAAGGCCATCGGCCGGAGAATCTCGCAGGTGCTGTCGGTCATTGTCCAACTCCCTGGGCCAGCGGGCGCTTGGACGGCTCGGCTTTCGGCAGTATCAGGCGGGCCAGCGAGACCGGGTTGATGGCAGCGAGGCCATCGGCGACGAACGGGCTGATACCGACGGCGGCGAAGGAGAGCCGACCGGCGGTGGCGGCGGCGAGCAGGTTGCCGAAGCGCCTGGTCATGTCCAGACGCGTCGCGATCAGCCGCCGGGCGCCGACGGATGCGAAAGCGCGGGCAATGTCGGCCGCTTCCATGGCATCGCCGCCGGCGGGCAGGACAAGGAACGGCTCGGCGCGCCCCGCGCGGACCAGAGCGCGCAGCGTTTCGAGCTCCTCGTCGTCATACGGGTTGGCCCCGGCGGTATCGATATAGACCTCGCCCGCATCCGCCGTGCCGACCGCGGCGGCGAGTGCGCCGGCGTTGTCGACGGCCGCTAGCTCGGCGCCGAGGATTTCGGTGAAGGCCTGAAGCTGCTCGACGCCGCCGGCGCGGCGGGTGTCGGCGGTCATGGCGGCGAACGGGCGGCCGGCCCGGCGCGCGCGCATCATCAGCTTGGCGGCGGCGATCGTCTTCCCGGCGCCGGGGGGACCGACGAGCATCACCGGGCGCGTCGGCGGCCGGTCGCCGAAGGGGGAAAAATCGAAGACCTCGTCAAGAGCGCCGGCCAATGCCATGACCGGGTCTGCGGTTGCGTAGCTCACCGCAAGACGCGACAGGCGCTCGGCAAGCGCGGCGGGCACGCCGTGGTAGCCGAGGTCGCGTTGCAGCGCCGATCCCGGGCCGGCGTCCTTCGACGCGCGAGCGTTTTCAACAGCGTCATCGCCGCCGGCCGCTTCCGTAGCCCAGCCCGCGAGCAGACCATCGTCGTGGTCGTCCGCCTCCAGTGCCGCGGTGACCTGGACCTCGCGGCCGGGCGCCTCCTGGTGGGTGGCGACGATGATGGCGTCCCGGCCCATGTCCCTGCGGACGAGCTGCATCGCCTCGGCCATTGACCCGGCGCAGTAGGTTTTCAAGCGCATCGCGTCGCAACTCCCTCAGGTCAGATGTGGCCTACGGTTTTGATCCGGGCCCGCGGATGGACCTCGCTCTGCGAAATCACCGAGACGCTCGGCCTGAAGCGGCTGACGATCGAGCGAACGAACGGACGCACCTGCGGGCTCGTCAGAAGGACGGCGCTCTCGCCGGTCATCGCCTGGCGCTCGACGCTGTTGCGCAAGGCGCTGACGAACGCTTGCAGCTTGCTCGGCGGCAGGGCGAGCTGGCGGTCGTCGCCGCTGCCGACGAGGGCTTCGGCGAAGGTCTGTTCCCACTCGGCAGAGAGCGCGATGAGCGGCACGACGCCGGCGGCATTGGCGTGCATGTCGCTGATCTGGCGGGCGAGGCGGCTGCGCACGTGTTCGGTGATCAGGCCGATGCCGCGCGTGTGCGAGCCGATTTCGGCGATGGCTTCGAGGATGGTCGCGAGGTCGCGGATCGAGATCCGCTCGGCGAGGAGGTTCTGCAGAACCCGCTGGACCCCGCCGTAGGAAATGTTGGTCGGGATGATCTCGCCGATCAGCTTCTGGTGTTCCTTGTCGAGCTCCTCCAGCAGCTTGCGGGTTTCGGCGTAGGACAGCATCTCGGCCATGTTGTCCTTGATGACCTCGGTCAGATGCGTTGTGACGACGGTGGCGGCGTCGACGACGGTGTAGCCGCGGAAGGCGGCTTCCTCGCGCCGGGTCTGGTCGATCCACATCGCCGGCAGGCCGAAGGTCGGCTCGCGCGCCGCTTCGCCCGGCAGCGTGATCGCGTCCCCGCGCGGATCCATGACCAGAATCCGACCGGGTCGCACGCTGCCCCGCCCCGCCTCGATCTCCCTGATGCGGATGACGTAGTCTTCGGCGGCGAGCTGCATGTTGTCCTGGATGCGCACGCTGGGCATGACGAAGCCGAGCTCGCCGGCAAGCTGGCGGCGGAGCGCCCTGATCTGCTCGGGCACCCTCGGTCCGGCCTCGGCGCTGTTGACCAACGACAGCAGGCCGTAGCCGAGCTCGAGGCGGACCTCGTCCATGTGCAAGGCGGCACTGATCGGCTCGTCCTCGGCGGGCGCCGCCTCGGCCGCGGCGTCGGCCTTGGCTTGCGCCTCGTCCGTCCGGGCGATGGCGCCGTGGCGCCGCCAGGCGATCGCGCCGGTGACGGCGGCAAGCGCCAGGAAGGGCAGGGCGGGAACGCCAGGCACCACCGCCAGCGCTGCAAGCAGGAAGGCGCTGACGGCGAGGACCTTCGGGTTGCCGAGCAACTGGCCGACGAGGGCCCGCTCCGTGGTCCCGCTGACGCTGCCCTTGGTGACGATCAGACCGGCCGCCGTCGAGACGATGAGGGCCGGGATCTGGCTGACCAGCCCGTCGCCGATCGTCAGCCGCGTGTAGGAGTCGGCTGCGACGGTGAACGGCAGGCCCATCTGGGCGATGCCGATGACCATGCCGCCGACGATGTTGATGCCGGTGATCAGAAGGCCGGCGACGGCGTCGCCGCGGACGAACTTCGACGCGCCGTCCATGGCGCCGTAGAAATTGCTCTCCTCCTCCAGCGCCTGTCTGCGCACGCGCGCTTCCGCCTCGTCCAGCAGCCCGGCGGACAGATCGGCGTCGATCGCCATCTGTTTGCCCGGCATGGCGTCGAGCGTGAAGCGGGCGGCGACCTCGGCGATGCGGGTCGAGCCCTTGGTGATGACGACGAAGTTGACGATGACGAGGATGGAAAAGACGATCAGGCCGATGACGAAGTTGCCGCCGGCGACGAAGCCGCCGAACGACTCGATGACGTGGCCGGCGGCGGCCGTTCCGTTGTGGCCGTTGGCGAGGATCAGCCGGGTGGACGCCATGTTCAGCGCCAGACGGATCATCGTCGCAAGCAGGAGCACGACGGGGAAGGCGTTGAAATCGAGCGGGCGTTCGACAAACAGCGCGGTCATCAGGATCATCACCGAGAACGCCAGCGAAAACGCGAGGGCGACGTCGAGCAGCCAGCCCGGCAGGGGCAGGATCAGGACCACCAGGATCGAGACGACGGCAAGGGCGAGGGCGACGTCGCCATGCCGGAGGAGCCCGGCAAGACGGTTCATGATCCGGCTGGGCGCCTCGATTCTGACGCTTGCGGCCGCGCCGTCGCTCATCGGCCGCGCTCCCATGCGGCGTGGGTGAGGCTTTTCGTCGGGTTCATGTCGTCACCCTGTGGGCCTGGCCCGGTGCGGCAACGGCGTGGCCTTCGTCGCTGTACTGGCGGAGCTTGTTGCGCATCGTCCGGATGGAGATGCCGAGGATGGTCGCGGCGTGCGTGCGATTGCCGAGGCAGTGGGAGAGGGTGCCGAGGATCAGCTCGCGCTCGACCGCGGCGAGGGTGCTGCCGATCGCGGGGCCGCCGCAATCGGGTGCCGCCGAATCCTCGCCGGCATCCCGCAGCTCGATCGCCGATGCATCGATCTCTTCGCCGGTGGCAAAGAGGACGGCGCGATGCATGATGTTTTCCAGCTCGCGGACGTTCCCCGGCCAGCGGTAATTCAGCAGCCGCTGTTGGGCCGCCGCCGCCAGGGGCCGCGGCGCGAGCGCGTTTTCGGCGGCAAAGCGCTGGGCGAAGTGTTCGGCGAGCAGGGGAATGTCGCCGGAGCGTTCCCGCAGTGGCGGAATGCGGAGGTTGACGACGTTCAGGCGGAAGTAGAGGTCCTGACGAAAGGCGCCCGAGGCGACGGCGTTTTCGAGGTCGCGGTTGGAGGTGGCGATGATGCGCACATCGACCTTCACCGGCTTCGTGCCGCCGATGCGGTCGATCTCGCGTTCCTGGATGGCGCGCAGCAGCTTGGCCTGCAGGCGGATATCCATCTCGCTGATCTCGTCGAGCAGCAGGGTCCCCCCGTGGGCCTCCTCGAACCGGCCGATGCGGCGGGCGATGGCGCCGGTGAACGCGCCCTTTTCGTGGCCGAACAGTTCCGTCTCGAGAAGGGCTTCGGGAATGGCCGCGCAGTTGACGGCGACGAAGCGCGCGCTCGCCCGCCGGCTTCGGGCATGCAGATGGCGGGCGAGAACCTCCTTGCCGGTCCCGGACTCGCCGGTGATCAGCACGCTTGCCTCGCTCGGCGCAATCCGTTCCGCCAGGGCGACGACCCGGGCCATGGCCGGGTCGTGGTGCAGCACGGCGCGGCTGTCTTCGCTGATGGCTGCGAGAATGGCGGCGATCAGGTCGGCGTCCGGCGGCAGCGGGATGAATTCCTTCGCCCCGGCCTCGATTGCCGCGACCGCCGCGGCGGGGTGCGAGCCGACCCCGCAGCCGACCACCGGCACCGCGATGCGCTCGTCCCTGAGGCTGGCGAACAGCCGCGCGACCTCAAGTTCAACGTCGATCATGACGAGGTCCACGCCCTGGCCGCCGCGGATGACGCGAAGGCCGGTCGCGATGTCATCGGCGTGCATGACCCTGGCGCCGAGATCGACGGCGATCCGGCTGGCGGCGCCGAGTTGGCCGGCGAGCGGACCGATGATCAACAGTCGCATGACGAGGTCCTTTCCGAGGAATCCGCGCTCATCCGGGCGCCGCCGCCGGTTTCAGCCAAAGAACCGAATCCGCTGCGTGGGCGGCAGGATGCTGTTGAGCATCGCCTCGAGCCGGCGCGGGTTCTCCTGGCGGCTGACCGAGACCGCCCCAAGCAGGTAGACGTGGTTGATCATGGCCTCCGCGGCGGAGTTGCGATCGAGCTTGGCCGCCAGGGGCGAGAACACGAGGTTGGCGAGAACGGCGCCGTAGAAGGTGGTCAGCAGGGCGACGGCCATGGCCGGTCCGATGGACGCCGGGTCTTCAAGATTGCCGAGCATCTGGACCAGGCCGATCAGGGTTCCGATCAGCCCCATGGCGGGCGCGTACTCGGCGGCGCGACGGAGCACATCGGCGCTGCGCTGATGGCGCTCGACGGTCGCCTGCAGGTCATGGCTCAGGACCGCTTCGACCTCGTCGCCGTCAACGCCGTCGACGGCCATGATGAAGCCCTTGTACAGAAACGCGACCTGCGCCGCGCTCTGCAGCGGCTTCTGCAGGTGCAGCGGTCCGTAGCGACGGGCGAGGTCGGCGAGCTGCATGACCTGCATGGCCGCTTCGCGCGGCGGCGGCAGGCTCGAGACCAGCGTCTTCGCGACAACGCGCGCCGTGTTCAGGACCTCCCCGGCCGAGAAGCAGGTGAGCACGACGGCACAGGTGCCGCCGACGACGATGAGCAGAGACGGAAGATTGAAAAACGATCGTGGCGTCCCGCCGGCGCCGATCGCCGCGGCGATGAGGACGAAGCCGAAGATCAGCCCGAGGATCGTCGCCGCATCCGGCCGCCCCCTGGCCGAACGGCGACGCGGGAGGGCGTGCGCAGCGGTGCGGCGGACGGTCGAAGTGGCCATCGCGCTCAGACCCGCTCGCTCTTGACGATTTCTGTCATCGTCACCCCGAGGCGATCGTCAACGATGACCACCTCGCCGCGGGCGACCAGACGGTTGTTGACATAGATGTCGATCGCCTCGCCGACCTTGCGGTCGAGTTCGACCACGGCTCCGCGCCCGAGCTTGAGCAACTGGCTGACCTCCATGGTCGCCTTGCCGAGCACGGCCGCCACCTGGACCGGCACGTCGTAGACTGCCTCGAGATCCTGGACCGAGCGGAGGGGTTCGACGGCGTCGCCGGAGCGCCGATCGCGGGCGTGCGCCTCGGCGGCCATGGCCGCGGCCATATCGATGTCCGGATCCGGGATCGCCGCCTGCCTCGGCGCGAGCTGGTTGAAGGTGAGATCGCGATCGTCAGCCATGTCGCTCGATGCTCCTGAGGGATACGTCTTCGCCGCCACCGGCCAGATCGCCGGCAACGGTCTCGACTATGTCGTGGATGCGCGCCATGAGGGCGTCGAGCCGCCGCTCGACGCCGCCGCCGCTCCAGGCGATGCGGCAGTCGCCGGCGGCAAGGGCGGGGTCGACCGCCACTTTCAGCCGGTTGTCGAGGCTGCGGCTTGCGAGCCGATCGCCGAGGGCGTCGGCGAAATCGGGATGGACGAAAACCGTCAAACTCGCGGCTTCGGCCGGGGGGGCGGGCAAATCGGCGATCATGGCCTCGATCTCGCCCGGGCCATGGCGGCGATGCAGGGCGGGCAGGGACTTGCTCAGCGCCGCCAGCGCCAGCGCCAGCGCTGCGCGTTCGGCATCGGCGGCGATGGCGTCACGCTCGCCGACCGCCTGCTCGAGGTGTTGCGAGAGCTGGGCCAGCACTTCGAGTTCGCGCTGCGCGCGCGCGGCGAGGGCGGCTGCCGCGGCTTCCCTGCGGCCTTCGTCGAGGCCTGCCGCATAGCCCCTCGCCATGACCCGCCGCATGCCCTTCGCTTCGGGCGCGAGCCAGGTCCAGGTCGCTGTGGAGCGGCTGCGGCGCGGGTTCCTCGGCGTCTTCGCGAACGGGGCCCGCAAGCGCGGTGAAGCGTCGCGAGAAGGTGTAGCGTTCGATGCAGGTCATGGCGACGGGCGGCCCTAGTAGATCAGTTCGTCGTTGCCGTCGGGGCCGCCGATGGCGATCTCGCCGGCGTCCGCCATCTTCTTCGCCTCGACGACGATGCCGGCCTGAGCGTCGTCGACGTCGCGCAGGCGCACCGGACCCAGCGATTCCATGTCCTCGTGCAGCATTTTTGCAGCGCGCTCGGACATGTTCGTGAGAAACAAATCCTTCAGGGGATCGGCAGCGCCCTTGAGCGCGAGCGCGAGGCGATCCTTGGCGACGCGGCGCAACAGGGCCTGGATGCCGGCCGCGTCGACGCGGACCAGGTCCTCGAAGGTGAACATGAGCTGCTTGATCCGCTCGGCGGCGTCGCTGCTGCGCTCCTCGAGCGCGGTCATGAAGCGGCTCTCGGTCGCCCGGTCGAAGTTGTTGAAGATTTCCGCCATGATTTCGTGCGCGTCGCGACGGGGGCCGCGAGCGAGGTTGGTCATGAACTCGGTGCGCAGGGTCTTCTCGACATGATCGAGGACGTCCTTTTGCACCGTTTCCATCCGCAGCATCCGGACCACCACCTCCATCGCGAAGTTGGCGGGGAACAGGCCGAGCACCCGGGCGGCGTGGGCCGGCTTGATCTTCGACAGGACGACCGCGACGGTCTGCGGGTATTCGTTCTTCAGGTAGCTGGCGAGCACGCTTTCGTTGACGTTGCCGAGCTTGTCCCACATGGTCCGGCCGGCGGGCCCGCGGATTTCCTGCATGATCTGCTCGGCCTTTTCCGCCGGCAGGGTGCTGCTGAGGAGGCGCTCTGTCGACTGGAAGCCGCCGATCAGCGAACCGGTGGTCGAGATCTCGTTGCTGAACTCGATCATAAGGGTCTCGACCGCGTCCGCCGCGACGGAGCCGAGGCCGGCCATCGATTGCGACAGCATGCGGATCTCGTCCTCGTCCATCTTCTGCAGCAAGGTCGCGGCCTCTGCTTCGCCGAGCGCCAGGAGAAACGCGGCGGCCTTGTCGGGGCCGCTCAGGGCGGGACGTTCGTCCTTGGCCGGGATCACGGGGAAGGCTCTCCTAGGTGTCAGCGTGGAGCCAGCCGCGGACGATGGCGAGGCTCTCGTCCGGGTGCTTGTCGACGATTTCTCCGACCGTCTTCAGGATCGAAGCCTTGACCTGTCCTTCGACGCGGTCGATGTCGATCAGCTCCGCCGGCTGCTCGTTGGGCGCAGACAGGGCGGGAGCGACCGCCGGACCGGACCCCGCGGCGGCGCCGGCGGCGGGGTCTTGCTGGGCGACGCGCGCGGCCTCAAGGGCGCGGCTGACGATCGGGCGGATGACGAAGAAGATGGCGAGCAGGCCGAAGACGAGGACGAGGAGCGACTGTGCAAGCCGGTAGACCTCGTTGAAGCCGAGGCCCAGGACGGTCGCGGGCGGCGCGTCGACGATCTCGTTCGCGGCGAACTGCATGTTGATGACCTCGACCCGGTCGCCGCGCTTGGCATCGAAGCCGACGGCGCCGCGAACCAGCGTCGCGATCTGTTCGAGTTCGTCGGCGCTGCGCGGCCGATAGGCGGCCTCCTCGCCGGCGCCGGTTACCGCGCCGTCGACCAGCACGGCGACCGAGAGCCGCCTGATGCTGCCGATCTCGCGGACGTGGTTGACCACCTTTTTCGAGATCTCGTAGTTGATCGTCTCCTCGGTCCGGTTCTGCGAAGTCGCGCTGCTGCGTCCGGATCCGTCGGCCGGCGAGGGATCGGGGAGGTTGGCGGCGACGCTGACGGTGGCGTCGGTCCTCGCGTCGCGGCTGCTGCCGGTTTCTTCCAGCGACTGGGTCGAGCGGACCACCTGGCTGTCCGGGTCGAACAGCTCCTCGCTCGTGTTGATTCGATCGAAGTGCATCTCGGCGCTGACTTCGGCGCGCACCTTGCCGGCGCCCAGCGTGCGCTCGAGCAGCTGCTCGATCGTCTGGCGCAGATGATCTTCCAGCCCGCGGCGGCGTTCGTCGTTGCTGTCCGAAAGCGATGTCGGAGCGTCGTCGCCGGCGGGGCGGGTCAGCAGGGTGCCGCGACCGTCGACGATCGAGATCTGTCCCGGGTCGAGGCCCGCGACCGCCGAGGCGACCAGATGCTGGATAGCGAGAACCTGGCCGGGCGCAAGGCGGGCGTTGCCGCGCAGGCGCAACAGGACCGACGCTCTCGGCTGCTCGCGATCGCGACTGAACATTTCCCGCTTCGGCAGGACGAGGTGGACGCGGACGGCCTGGACCGCGTCGAGGGAGCGGATGCTTCGGGCCAGTTCGCCTTCGAGCGCGCGAACGAGATTGACGTTCTGCATGAAGTTGGTCGAGCCGAGCGTCGGCGCGGTGTCGAACAGCTCGTAACCCGTTGCGCCGCCCCCGGGCAGTCCCTGCTCGGCGAGCGTCACCCGCAGTCGCGGAACGGCGGCGGCGTCCACATAGACGGCGGTGCCGCCCTGACGCAGCTCGTAGGCGACCCCGGCGCCTTCGAGCTGTTCGACGACGCGCGCAGCCGCGGTGACCTCGAGGTCGCCGTAGAGAAGGGCGAAGTCGGGGGCGGCGACGCGGTTGAGCATCCAGGCGACAAGGGCGACGGAGGCCATGAGCGCCGTCGCCAGCGCCGCGGCGCGGACCGGGCCGAAGCTTCGGATGACCTTCAGTGCTGCGTCCATCTGCACGTTCGCCAGGTTGACCAACCGCCGCCGCCGGCATGACCCGCCGCCGAGGCTTCAACCTAGTCACGGGTCGTGAAGACGCAGTTAATAGCCCGCACGGGGTATCTATGGATTTGGCGCCGCGGCTGAGAAGAAGCGGCTCCGGCGCGCCCAGCGGCTGCGAGCGCGCCGGTTCCTCCGCCTAGCGCTTGATGCGGATCAGCTCGTCGAGCATGTCGTCGGCGGTGCTGATCACCCGGGTCGCCGCGGAGTAGGCCCGCTGGGTTACGATCATGCTGGTGAACTCCTCGCCGATATCGACGGTCGAGCCCTCCAGGGCATTGGCGACGACCTTGCCGGCCGGCCCGGAATCGGCTTCACGAAGGGTCGGATCGCCGGAATTCTCGGTCGCGTTATAGACGTTGCCGTTGCGCGACTGCAGCCCGTCGGGGCTGGAGAAGGTTGCAATCGGAAGGCGGTAGATCGGCCGCCGGGCGCCGTTTTTGAAGATCGCCTCGATGACCCCGTCCTCGCGGATGGCGACATCGGTGAAGGTGCCGTACGGCGAGCCGTTCTGCTGGATTGCGCCCGGCAGGAACTCGCCGCCGTACTGGGTCAGGTTGTCCGCGCCGTTGTCGGCGCCGAACCTGAGGTCGATCCGGCCGACGTCGACGATCCCGTCGCCGTTGAGATCGACGTCATCCATGTCGGCGGCGCCGGCCTCGAAACCCCGAACCGACATCCGCTCGGGCGTAATCGCGGCCGGGAAGCCGTCCCCGCTGAAGACGAAGGCGGGATTGGTGTTGACCCGCGCATCGACGACAAAGGCGCCGGTCTGTTTCGTTGCGGCCTGACCGCCGGAGGAAACGCCGTTCGGATCGACGGCAATGTTGGCGGCGTCGCCCGTGAGCAGCAGGACGGCGGCGTTGTTCGGCTTGGCGGAGGCAACGCCGGCGAGGTCGAGGTTGACCTCGTCGCGCAGGCTGCCGACGATCTGCGCGAGGTTGCGGCCGCCGTCGACCTGGATGTCGTTCGAGCCGGCCACGGTTGCGCCGGCGACGAAGGTGTACGCCGTGCCGCCGATGACGACGCTCTCGCCGATATCCGGGACGGCGACGAACTCGAGCTGGCCGACGCTGCTTGTGGCGTTGCCGACCTTGTCATAGAGCGTCACGACAGCCGCGCCGGTCGGCGGCTCGACCGAAAGATCCCATTCGTTGCTGGCGCTCTTGGTAAAGGAGAAGGAGACGGCGTTCGTGTTGCCGAGCGTATCGAAGAACTGGACGTCGAGAGCGTGGTTGTCGCCGACCGCGGCATTGGACGGGAGGTTGGCGCCGATGGAAATCTCGCTCGTTTCTTCGGCGTTGACGGCGACCCGGTTGAGATCGACGGTCTGCAGGAAGTCCGGCGAGATGACGTTCTCGTTCGTCAGCGCCGCGCCGCTCCCCGGCGGCAAAACGACATTTCCATCGGCGTCCGTCGGCCAGGCCTGCAGATAGTAGCCGGCGGTGTTGCGCAGGAAGCCGTCGGCGTCCTTCGTGAACGAACCGGCGCGCGAAAACAGATACTGATCGCGCGCATCCGGCTGCTTGGCCGCGTTGACGACAAAAAAGCCGTCACCGGCGATGGCGAGATCGGTCTCGGAGACGCTGGGCTGCAGCAGGCCCTGGACATCGACGGCGTTGCGCGGCCGGGCCTGCACCCCGCCGGCGGAATACATCGTCGACGAAGCCTGCTTGGTGACCAGGGTCTGAAAGGCGACCTTGGCGTTCTTGTAGCCGACGGTGTTGACGTTGGCGATGTTGTCGGCGATGGCGCCCATTGCGCCGCTCTGCGCGCCGAGGGCCGAAACGCCGGAAGTCATGGCGCCAAACAAGCTCATGGACGGTCTCCTTGCTTTGCTGCGTCGGCGGCGGCAGGCCGCACGCGGGTGGAAACGCTGATGGTGGAAAGGGCTTTTGCCTACGGCCGGTCCGGCTGCGCGGCGGCTGCGGCGATCGAAGTGACCTGCGCCATCGGCACCTCGACGGCGCCGATGTAGAGGACGCCGCCGTTGTCGCCGGATGCGGCGCCGGTCACGGTGCCGGAGACGGCGGTCTCGACCGCGACGGTCGACCCATCGGCGCGCTGTGCGGCCACTTCGAGGGTGTAGGCACCGTCGGGCAACTGCCGGCCGCTGCCGTCGAGGCCGTCCCAGTCGAAGTCGTGGCGGCCGCCACCGGTTTCGCCGTCGCGCGCGAGAACGACGTTGCCGTCGCCGTCGGTGATCGTCAGCGTCGTCGCGGCCGCGGGTTCGGCGAGGCTGTAGGTCGCCGACCCTTTGGCGTCGACAAGCGGGAGCGTCGCGCCGACGGCCTCGACGCGCCTGCCGATCAGGTTGACCATGGCCGCGACGTTGCTGGTCCTGCCGACCTCGATCAGCGTTTCAAGATTGGCGTTCTGGCTGATCTGCTGCTCGACCCCGGCGAACTGGACGAGCTGGGCGGTAAACTCGTTGCTGTCCATGGGGTTGAGGGGATCCTGGTTCTGCAACTGGGTCACCAGCAGGGTGAGGAAGCGATCGAGATCGCCGCCAAGCGCCTTGGCGTCGCCGGCCGCTTTCCCCGCTGCCGTCGATTGTGTTCCTGTCAGCCCGTCGAGGATCATTGCTCGGTCTCCAGCACTCAAGCGTGAATGTCGATGCCGCCGACGGCCCGCCTGGGCAGCGGCGTTGCCGGCCGGACAGGCTCGGTGTCCGTGGCGATGTTCCGATGGTCGCGCGAAGCCCGACCGTACCGACCGCCGCCCTCGGGTCCGGACCGCGGGCCGTGGTCGCGCAGGTGGAAGCTGAGGCTGCCGGGGTCGGTCTTGAGTCCGGCGTCCTGCAGGGCATGCTCGAGCAGCCGTGCGTCGGCGCGCAGGAGGTCCAAGGCGTCGACGCTGTCGGCCCTGACAGCGACGCTCACGTGATGGCGGTCGGTAATGTCGAGGCGGATCTCCACCTGACCCAGACGTGCCGGAGAGAGCTGGATCCCGATCCGGTCGAGACCGGCCTGAACGGCCTTGGCGATGTGGATCGCGACCTGTCCCGCCGGCGGCAGTGGTGCCGCGTCCCCGGCGGCGACGCGCTCGGCTCCGGCCGGCGCGGCGCTCGCCGAAGCGATCGGCGGTTGCGGGACCGGCGGCGGCGGGGCGGGGAGTGGGGCATCCTCGGCCCGGTCCGTGCCTGTCGCGACCTCGGGTGACACGGGTGCGCCGGTTCGACCGATGCTGTTGCCGCCGACGCCGTGATCCTCGGTCGGCGCGGCAGGCGTGGTCGCCGTACCACCGCCGCCGCCGGCAGCCGGTACCGTCTCGCCCGGCGTCGGCTGCGCGAGCGGGCTGCGCGATGCGCCGGGCTCGCTGTCGCTTTGCCCGGGAAATCGCCGGTCGACCTCCTTGCGCAACCCTCCCTTGATGCCGCCTGCCTCGACGATGAGCGCACCACCAGCCTGTTCGACCGACGAGGCCTCGCCGCCGACAGGCGCGCGCTTCGCCGATGCGGCGGTCGGGTCCGGCGCCTGCACCGTCGCACCGCCGGGCGAGGGCGGCGCTGCATCCTCTGCAAGCGCCAGCGCAACGATGGCGTCGCCCGCCAGCCTCGCCGCGTCCGGGCCGTACCCGCTGGCAGTCTGGCTGACCTGAACGCGGCTGCCGGCGGCCAGCACCCGCGCCAGATCGCCGGCCTGAACCGAGGGCGGTTGGGCGGCGCGAGCGCCGGCGCCTTCGTCGGCAGAGGGCGGCGGGGCCGGAGGGAGCGATGAGGTCGCAGGCCCGGCCTCCGCGGCTCCTGACCCTGCCGCTTCGGCGGCCGCCGCAGCGGGGGCCGGGGGGGACTGGCCTTGGTTCGAAATCATGCCCGGGGCGGAAGGCGAGGTCGCAGGCTGGTCGACAGCGAACGGGCCGGACGCAGCGGTGGCGGGGACGGTTGCCGGTGCGGCGTCGAGCCCGGCGCCGGGAGAAGGAGCGTCGGCCCGTGGCCCATGATCTGCCGTCTTCGCGGCCTCCGTTTGCCGATCCGCATCGCCTTCCGGCTGCGGATCCGCAACGCCGTGGCGTCGGCCTGCCTGGCTCGTTTCGCTGCCGTCCCGGTCCCGGTCCGGAGCGTCGCTCATTATCGCCCGCGCCGGCGCTTCGGCGTCGATCAGGCCTGCGAAGTCGCCACAGCGATCGGCGGAGCGGCTCTGCCGCTCGTGTGCGCCGCCGGGGTCGGCAACGCGGACTGTGGACGGGACAGGGTCGGTTCGCATTCGAAGCCACCTCCGGGTTCGGCGGGGCATTCGGAGCAAAGCCCGGACCAGCACGCCGACCGCGCGCGACTTGTTGTAAAACAAGGAGTTTTTCTGATGCCAGTTGTGCTCCTGGGGCTATCGGCCGGCCCTGGCGGCAGGTTCTTCCCCTTGGCGCCGTGCAATTTCTGCCGGCTGCCGGTTCGCCTTTCCAAACAATGCTGCAAACTTAGGTAGAATAAAATCATTCGACTTGCTGCCTCCGCGAGCATACAAGCTGGGGTTGTCGTGACGCCAGAACGGTGTCGCTTTCATACGCCCTAGAATTGGAGGCTACACGTGACTGCCAACATCTCACTTTCCGCGACCGCGCGGTCGAACCTTCTCGCCCTGCAGAACACCGCCAGCCTGATCGGCCGGACCCAGGATCGCCTTTCGACCGGCTTGGCGATCAAGAGCCCGATGGACGATGCGGTGAAGTACTTCCAGGCCAAGTCGCTGAGCGATCGGGCCAGCGACCTGTCGGAGCGCAAGGACAGCATCGACCAGGGCGTCAGCACCCTCGAGACCGTCGTCAAGGCGACCGAGGGCATGGAAAAGCTGGTCAAGCAGATGAAGGGTATCGTCGAGTCTGCGAGCAGCCAGAGCAAGGAAGACCGCAAAGAGGCGACCACCCAGCTCAAGGAACTGGCGAGCCAGATCCAGCTCCTGGTCGACGACGCCAGTTACAAGGGGTTGAACCTTCTTAACAGCACCGCTTCGACCCTGAGCGTGCGTTTCAGCGAGAAGACGGACTCGAAGATCGACGTTGACGGCGTCAACTTCAACTCGTCGAACTTCTTCCTCGA
This sequence comes from Rhodospirillales bacterium, assembly GCA_016793925.1. GTDB lineage: Bacteria > Pseudomonadota > Alphaproteobacteria > Rhodospirillales > Defluviicoccaceae > JAEULH01. The sequence continues at coordinate 33,924 of JAEULH010000104.1, forward strand.
CAAGGCCGGGGCGGCGCAGAGCCTCATGGCGGCCACCGGGACCGGCGCCGAGATCCTTTCGGCGCTCGGCTTCACCGACTCCCTGTCGAACTACGGTCTCACCGACGCGGCCAAGCTGGCCTCGTTCAACGCGAAGGTCGTCGATGTCCTCCAGGGCCTGGACAAAACCATCTCTACCCTTCGCGCCAAAGCCGCGACCATCGCCAACAACGCCGCGATCCTCAACGTCCGCCTCGACTTCACCAAGGAGTACGTCAACGTCCTCCAGGGCGGCTCCGACAAGCTGACACTGGCCGACCTCAACGAGGAAGGCGCAAACATCCTGGCGCTGCAGACCCGCCAGCAGCTCGGCATCCAGGCGCTGTCGTTGGCCGGGCAGGCCGAGCAGTCGATCCTGCGTCTGGTCCAGTAGGCCTGTCGCGGCCCAACCGAGCCAAGTCCCAATGCATCTCGGCGGGGAGAGTAAAACTCCCCGCCTTTTTCTTTCCTCAACCCTTTGCCGTTAATCATCGAGCCGTACCCGGGCCCGAAGGAGGGAGAAGCGTCTTGGCGCTCGTCGTCCATCTGAAAAAGGATCAGCAGGTCGTCATCAACGGCGCCGTCATCGAGAACACCTCGGGCAGAACGGTGACGCTGAAGGTCAAGAACGAAGCGGCCATCCTGCGCGCCGCCGACGTTCTCGCTCCCGAAGCCGCGGCGACCCCGGCGACCCGGGTCTACTACGCGCTCCAGTGCCTGTACCTCTTTCCGGACCGCGCCGGCCGATATTTAGAAGTTTTTCACGACCTTATTGAAAGCTACGGGCACGCCGCGCCGAGCGCGCGGGCGATCGTCGCCGAAATCGGCGCCGCGGTCCAGGCGACAAGGTACTACGCCGCGCTCAAGCATACGCAGCGGCTCATCGACCACGAGGGAAAGGCTCTCGCCCATGCCGAACAGCAGCTTAGTCAGGAGCTACGCCGCGCCGCCGGCGCCGGGCAACCCGCGCGCAACGGAGGCGTGGGCGCTGACCAGGCTGGCCTTGCGGATGAAGGATAGCCGGGAGAGCGCCGACCCGGAAGAAATGCTGGCTGCCGTGCGCGTCAACTGGCGGCTGTGGACAATCCTCCAGGCGGAGCTTCTCGATCCCGACAGCCCGCTGCCGGACGACCTGCGCGCCAACGTCCTGTCGCTGGCCCAGTTTGTCGACAGGCGCACGATCGATGTCATCAGCCAGCCGCAGGCGGAGAAGCTCGACGCCCTGATTGCGATCAATCGCGAACTGGCGGGGGGCCTTTATGCGCAGCCCGGGGCAAGCGCCAGGGAAGGCGATGCCGGCGCGGCGCCGGGCGGGAGCGACAGGCTCGGCGAGCAGACGCTGGCGGTATCGGCGTGAGCCCGCGCACCGGCAAGGCCCGGCCGCCGGCCCGTTTCCTCCGCGCCTTCAAGGCGGCCGTCGGGACCGAGGACTGGGACCGGGCAGAGGCGCTGGCCGAGGCCGCGCTCGCCGCCAGGCCCGATTGCGCCGAGGCTCACTTCGCCCACGCGCTCGTTGCCATTTACCGCGACGACCTTGCTGCGGCGCTGGAACGGGCGGCACGGGCGAACGGAATCGCGCCCGGCATCGGCGACTTCGAGGATCTCCTCGCCGTCGTCCACGCGCTTGCCGGCGATCTGAACAGCGCCCTTTTCCACGGCAAGGCGGCCGCGGACGCCCCGCGGCTGGCGCACCTCGCCGGCATGGCGCCCGCAGGCTTCCCAAGCCTCGCCCAGGCCTTCCTTCAGATCAGTGAGGCGCCGCTGCGTCGCCGCGGTCTGGCCGCCCTCGACCGAAAGCGGTGGGCGGAGGCCGAGCGGTGGTTCCGCCAGCACCTCGTCTTCGCTCCAGACGACCGGGAGGCCTTTGTCGGCCTTGGCGTCTCGCTGCTTGCCCAGGACGCCCCTGTCGCGGCGGTCGAGACGCTGCGCGCCGCCCGCCACCGCCTGCCGCACGACGCGGCCATTGCCAGCCTGCTCGGCCGCGCACTCACGCGGGCCGGCGCGTTCGGCCTCGCCCGGGCCTGTCACGCCAGCGCCCGGCTGCTGGCGCCGGAGGACGGCGACGTCGCCGCGGCCGGCCTGCTCGACGCGACGGTGGATCCGGGCGTTGCCGGACCTGTCATCGCCGCCGGCTACGCCGACTGGTGCCGGAGCTTCGCCGTCGCCGATGGCGGCGGCGCGCGCTCGCAACGGGCAGGCGGCTCGGATCGGCGGTTGACCGTCGGCTACGTCATCGCCAGCGCCGGCGAAACGTCGGCCGGGCCGTGGCTCGCCGAGATCCTCTCGCATCGGAACGCGGCCCGCTTCAAGACCGTCGGGTTCGGCCATGGGCCGCTCAGCACGCCGGCCAACCAGGTCTTTCAGAAGTGCGTCGATCGCTGGCAGGACGTGGCCGGCGCCGACGCGCCGACGCTTGCGGCGATGGTTCGCGGCGAGGACGTCGATATCCTCGTCGATCTCGTCGGCCTGGAGGCGCCGGAGTTGCACGCCGCCTTCGCCTCGCGAATGGCACCGTGCCAGGTCGGCTGGCTCGGCCTGCCTGCACTCGCCGCTCCGTGCGCCGTCGATTTCGTGCTGACCGACCGCTTCGTCGCCGATCGGAAAGGCAAGGCCAGGGGCCGAGCCGCCGGTGCTCGCCTCATCGATCTGTCCCTCGGCAGCGTTGTCGCGCCGCCACCCACGCCGGTGGCCGCAGCCGCGGCGGCAGCCGCGGCAGGCGAAGGCGAAGATCCGGCCGAGCTGCTTTTCGCCGCCGACGCCGGCCTCGACGACCTCAACGCCACGACCGCCGAATGGTGGTCGGCCATCCTGCACGCCGTTCCCGAAGCGAAGCTGATCCTGCGCGATCGCAACCTCACGCAGCCGGCCGCGCTCGCACAGGTCCTCGACATTTTTGGGACATTTGGCGTCGCCCACCGTGTCGATGTCGTTGCCGAGGCGTCGCCGCGCGCGTTCTTTGCCCATGGCGACGTCGGCCTGCTGCCGTATCCGGCCCCGCGACCGGCGAGCCTCACCGATGCCCTGTCCGCCGGCCTTCCGGTGGTGTGCCCCGCCGGCGGCGCGGGCCGGGCCGCCGCCAGCATCCTGGATCATCTCGGCCTCTCCGCCGGGACCATCGCCGCCGACCGCGACCGCTACGTCGCCCACGCCATCGCCTGGGCGCGCGACGGCGCCGCGCGCGCGGCCTTTCCCGCGCGCATCGCCGAAGCCTGTGCCCAGACCGGCGTCTGGGACGCGGCGGCGCGGGTGCGCGACCTGGAAGACGCCTTCGCGCGGATGTGGGCGGCGCTTTGCGCAGACGACGCGGGGCCGACGCGGCACACCGTCGGCGCCTGAAGGACGGGGAAGGACGGGATTGCCGATGATCGACGCAGGCGCGAGCGAAAACGCATTCAAGGCCGCCTTCCCGCAAGCGTGGTCGCGGTTTGTCGCCGGCGGTCCGCCGCTGGCCAGGATCGTCTGGGATGCGGGGCAGGCGATCAACCTCGACCTGGGCGAGGGCACGCTCTATCCGTTTCCGGCGTCCGAGTGGACGCGCCAGCGCCTCGCCGAATTTCGCGCGGCGCCGGAGCGGATCGGCTTTTCGGACCCAAGCCACTGCAACCTGTCTGCGGTGTCGATGCCGCTGCTGGACCGGCTGACCGCTTACATCCGCGAGCGCGGCTTGACGGCGTCGCTGCAGGGGCTGCCCGTCGCCGACGTCGGCTATCTCTTCGTCTTCGGCGTCGGCCTCGGTCAACACGTCGCGGAACTGGTCGCCGAAACGCCGGCCCGGCACATTGTCCTGATCGAACCCGTCGCCGAGTTCGTCCGCCACGCCTGCGCCGTGATCGACTGGGCGGACGTGCTGGCGGTCGCGGCCGCTCGCGGCGTCACCCTCCACCTTTGCCTGGAGAGCGACCCGGAGGCGATCTGCGCCTTCTGCGAGGCGCTCGTCTCGCGCGAGGGCAACACCTTCCTGGAAGGCTCCTGTTTCCACCCGCACTACTATTCGTGGGCGCTGAAGCATGCGTACGCGCTCATGCGCGAGCGGCTCAAGGTTCACGCGCTCTCCACCGGGTTCTTCGAGGACGAGGTCGAGATGGCGCGCAACTGCCACGCCAACCTCGCCCGCTGGCCGTTCCACCTCGTCGAAAGCCGGCTGTTCAGAGCGCAGACGCTGCCCGTGTTCATCGTCGGCGCCGGGCCGTCGCTCGACGTCGACCTGCCGGTCATCCGCAGGTGGCGCGAGCGGGCGTTGCTCGTCTCGTGCGGCACGACATTGGGGATCCTGCTCAAGCACGGCCTGCGCCCCGACATCCACGTCGAACTGGAACGCGGCGCTCTGGTCTTCGATCTCCTTGCGGCGGTCGAACGCGAGCACGGGTTCGCCGGCATCACGCTGCTCGCCTCGACCACCGTGGACCCGCGCATCGGCGGGCTGTTCGAGAAGCGCTGGCTCTTTTTCCGCTCCGGGCTGAGCCCGGCGGTGCTCCTGCGCGGCAGCGCCGAGCCGCTGCACGGGGCCGATCCGCTCTGCTGCAACGCCGCCTTCGCCGCGATCGCAAACCTGGGGTTTCGCGAGATCTACTTTTTCGGCCTGGACCTCGCGCAGAAGGAAACCGGCCGCCACCACGCCAGGGACTCGCTGTACTACAAGGACGAGCACGCAGACCTCGACGAGATGTACCGCAAGCGCTTCAACCGGCCGGTGCCCGGCAATTTCGGCGGGATCGTCGAGACGTTCTGGGCCTTCGACTCCGGCCGACAGATGCTGGCGCGCGTCCAGCGCATCTTCTCGACGCAGCTCTTCAACTGCAGCGACGGCGCCCGGATCGACGGGGCCCGGCCGAAGGCGGCCGCTTCGGTGCGGCTCGCCGCTCCGTCGCTGCCGCGTCTGGCGGTCCTGCGCAATGTCGAGGCTCAGCTTCGCAGCCTCGCCGCCGGCGAGATGCTGGATGTCGCGGCCTTCGGCGGACACGCCGCCGGCTGCGCGACCTTCATCCCGGCCTTCGCCGAGCTGATCCGCCACGCCGCCGCCGACGCCGTCGGCTTCGTCGAGCTCGAAGGCCGGCTGCATGCCTTCGTCGCCAGGCGACGCCCGGAGTTCGCCGGGTTCTTCAGCCTCGGTCTCTCGTCTCTGCTGAGCATGCTGCGGCTGGGTGCGTTCTTCGCAAGCCGCATTCCCGACGCCACCGAGCGGCAGACGTTCTTTGTGTATTTCCTCGAGCTGTATCTGGAACGGGCGACGCATCTCGCAAAGGAGGCCGAGGCGCTGTTGCGTTCGTTCGATGCCGGGCAGCCGGCGGATCGGCCGGATGCCCCGCTTGCCTCCCTGCCGCCCCCGTCGGCGGCGCTGCCTGAGGCGAGGGAGGTGGAACGGGCGGCGGCCGCTAGGATTTGATTAAAGCCTGCCGCGTATCATCCGGCTATCGCATCCGAACCAGCCGCACCCGGAGCCATGACCGAACCCATCCCCTGCGCTTCAGCCGACGTCGCCGTTCCCAGGTCGAAAGCCGGCCTTGACGCCGCAGTTGCCGCGGCCCGCTCACCCTGTGCCGCCGGCGAAGGGGAAACGGTCGAAGCGGCCGGCGGCTACTATCGGCTGCCGCTGTCCAACTACTTCGACCTCGGCGTCGATCTCGCCGGGAAGTCCGTTCTGATCACCGGCGGAACCGGCTCGTTCGGCAAGCGCTTCGTCAAGACGGTCCTGGACCGCTACCAGCCGCGGCGGCTGATCGTCTTCTCCCGCGACGAGCTCAAGCAATACGAAATGAGCCACGAGCTCACCGGCGAAGGCGCCCATTGCCTGCGCTACTTCATCGGCGACGTCCGCGACCGCCGGCGCCTGGAAATGGCGATGCGCGATGTCGACTACGTCATCCACGCGGCGGCCCTGAAGCATGTTCCGGCGGCCGAGTACAATCCCGGCGAATGCATTCGCACAAACGTGCTGGGTGCGGAGAATGTCGTCCAGGCGGCGATTGCCTGTGGCGTTCGCAAGGTCGTCGCCCTGTCGACGGACAAGGCGGCGAACCCGGTCAACCTCTACGGCGCGAGCAAACTCGCCGCCGACAAGATTTTCGTCGCCGCCAACAACCTCAGCGGCCGGGTCGGCACCCGTTTCGCCGTCGTACGCTACGGCAACGTGGTCGGCTCGCGCGGCAGCGTCATCCCGTTTTTCCAGAAGCTCCACCGCGAAGGCGCAGACAGCCTGCCGATCACCGATCCGCGGATGACGCGGTTCTGGATCACTCTGCAGCAGGGCGTCGATTTCGTCCTGTCCTGCCTGAAGACCGCGCGCGGCGGCGAGCTGTTCGTGCCGAAGATCCCGAGCATGCGAATGACCGATCTGGCCGCCCGGCTGGCGCCCGGCATCCCGATCCGCATCGTCGGTATTCGTCCCGGCGAAAAGCTGCACGAGGTCCTGATCACTGCCGAGGAGGCGCGCTCCGCCGTCGAGCTTGCGGACCGCTAAATCATCCGCCCGACCCTGCAGTTCTGGCGCGACGACGAAGGCGATGCGGGCCTGTCCGAGGGAAAGCCCGTGGACGAGGATTTCGTCTTCTCCAGCGATCGCAACAGCGCCTGGATCGACGCCGCCGCGCTCGAACGGATGCTCGAGGAAGGGGCATGACCGCGACCGCGCCGGTCCGTCTGCAGGATGTCGCGCCGCCGCTCGACATCCTCCCGTACGGGCGCCCGTTCATCGACGACGACGATATTGCGGCGGTGTGCGCCGTGCTCCGCTCGCAGTGGCTGACGACGGGTCCGGCGGTCGAGGCCTTCGAAGCCGCGCTCGCCGCCGAAGTCGGCGCCGCCGATGCCGTCGCCTGCGCCAGCGGCACGGCGGCGCTTCATCTCGCCTGCCTGGCTCTCGGCCTCGGCCCCGGCGACGGCCTGATCGTGCCCGCGATCACGTTCGCCGCGACCGCCAATTGCGCCCGCTTCGTCGGCGCCGAGGCGATCTTCGCCGACGTCGATCCGGAGACCGGCCTCATGGAAGCCGAACACGTCGCCGCCGCGGCCGGCCGGGCGATCCGCGCCGGGATCCGGCCGCGAGCGGTGGCGCCGGTCCATTTCGCCGGTCAACTCGTCGATCTTCAGGGTTTGCGTGCGCAGGCGGCGGATCTTGACCTTGCGGTGGTCGAGGACGCCTGCCACGCGCTGGGCGCCGCCGTCGACAGCGAGGACGGCGCGGTTCGCGGTCGCGTCGGCGCCTGCGACGACAGCGTCATGACCGTGTTCTCCTTCCATCCGGTCAAGTCCGTCACCATGGGCGAGGGCGGCGCGGTGACGACAAACGATCCGGCGCTGGCCAGGCGTCTGCGCGACTTCCGCGGCCACGGCATCACCCGCAACCCGGCCGCCTTCGCCGACACTGCCGCATCGCGGGGCGCCGATGGCCGGGCGAACCCGTGGTACTACGAGATGGCGGACATCGGCTTCAACTACCGCGCCAGCGATATCGCCTGTGCCCTGGGGCGCAGCCAGCTCGACAAGCTCGCCCACTTCGTCGCCTCCCGCCGCGCGATCGCGCGTCGCTACGAGAGCGCTCTGGCGCCGCTGGCGCCCCTGTTCAGGCCGCTGGCGCGCTGTTCCGGCCGCGCCCACGCCTGGCACCTCTACGTCGTTCGCATCGACTTCGCGGCGATCGGCTGCGACCGCGCGACGCTGATGCGCAGCCTCGCCGCGGTGGGCATCGGCTCCCAGGTCCACTACATCCCGCTGCATCGCCAGCCCTACTATCGCCGCCGTTACGGGGAGGTCTTCCTGCCCGGGGCGGAACAGTACTACAGCCGCTGCCTCAGCCTGCCGCTGTTCGTCGGCCTCGGCGACGGCGACATCCAGCGGATCGTCCGCGTGCTCGCCGATACCCTGGCAACGGGGTGCAGGCCATGACCGCCGGCGTCATCGTTCAGGCCCGGATCGCCTCGACCCGGTTGCCAGGCAAGGTTCTGATGCCCCTGGCCGGGCGCTCGGTTCTCGCCTGGGTGCTGGAGCGCTGCCGCGCCATCCCCGGCATCGACGGGGTCTGCTGCGCCGTTCCCGAGGGGGTCGGCGACGACGACGTCGCCTTCGAGGCCCGCCGCTGCGGCGTCCCCGTTTTTCGCGGCGCCCACCACGACGTGCTCTACCGCCACTACCGGGCGGCAAGCGCCTTCGGCTTCGACGCCGTCATGCGCGTCACCTCGGATTGTCCCCTGATCGACCCGTGGCTGTGCGGACAAGTCCTCGCCATCTTTGCGCAGGCGAACGTCGACTACGCGAGCAACAACCTCCCGCCGAGCTGGCCCCACGGCCTCGACTGCGAAGCCGTGTCGTTCGACTGGCTCGCGCGCGCGGTTCGGGAAGCCGAGGCACCCGAGGACCGGGAGCACGTCACGCCGTACATCCGCAGGCACCCGCGGGCGCGAAGGCGCAACCTCACCAGGCCTGGAGCGTCGGCCTACCACCACCGCTGGACCTTGGACACCCGCCGCGACCTCCGGTTCCTGCAGGAGATGGCGGAACGTCTGCCCGAGGGGCCGGCGGGCTGGGACCATCGCGTGCCGCTTGCGATCGTCGACGCCGAGCCGGCGCTGGCTGCAATCAACATCGGGCCGGCGCCCATGGGCGTCGCGCCTGCGAGTACGGAGGTGACGAAGTGAGGGTTTCCATGCGCGGTCCGACCGTCCTCTCGTCGCCTTGGCGCACCTCGGCGGCCTGGCGCGCACCGCATGCGGTCTTTCGCTGTGACGCGTCGGTCGGCCTGGGCGGCGGTCACCTGCAGCGCTGCCTGACGCTTGCTCGCGCCCTGTCCGCGCGCGGCTGGAGAACGAGCATGGCGATGCGCGAGGCGAGCTTCGTCACCGCCCCCGGCGCTGAAATCGCCGGCATCGGCAGGATCGCGCTGCGCGGCCCGGACGAGGACGAGGCCGTGGAAATCGCCGAGGCGCTCGGCGGCGACGGCGCCGACCTGGTCGTCGTCGACCACTACCAGCGCGACCGCCGCTTCGAATCCGCCTGCCGGCATTTCGCAGGCCGGATCGCCGTCATCGACGACCTGGCCGATCGCCGCCGCGACACCGACCTTTTGGTGGATCAGACCTTCGGCCGAGAGGCGGCCGATTACGCCCGCCTTGTCCCGGCCGGCTGCCGGCTGCTCTGCGGCAGCGGTTTCGCGCTGCTCCGCCAGGCCTTCCTCGAATGCCGACCGCTGGCGCTGGCGCGGCGACGGGTGACGGGGCCCGCCCGGCGCATCCTCGTCGCCATGGGCGCGACCGACGCCGCCAATGCGACCGCCGCGGCCCTGGATGCGCTTGGCCTTGTCGCCAGGCGGCTGCCGAACGCGTTTTCCGTCGATGTCGTGCTGGGCGCATCGGCGCCGTACCTCGCCGAAATCCGCGCTCGGCAAGAAACGGCGCCTTTCGCCGTCCGTCTGCATGTCGACGTCGACGGCGAAGCGATGGCGGCGCTGATGACCGCGGCCGATCTCGGCGTCGGCGCCGGCGGAACCATGTCCTGGGAACGCTGCTGCCTCGGCCTGCCTGCGGTCGTCGTGGTGACGGCGGCAAACCAGGAGACGATCGCGGCCAACGTCGAGGCCGCCGGCGCCTGCCGGCTTGTCGACGCGCCCCGCTCGGCCCGCACCGTCGCGCTTGCCGACGCCGTGGCGGCGTTGTGCACCGACGACGACGCTCGCCGGGAGATGAGCGATGCGGCGGCGACTGTGTGCGACGGGCTCGGCACCCATCGGGTCGCCGGCGCCATCACCGAGATGATGGCCATGTGCCTGCACGCGCACGGGATGAGCTTTGCATGAGGGTGCTTCTGCTCTCGCCTTACGCCGAGCGACTGGAGGCCGCTTTCGCATTCGCCGGGGATCGTGTGCGCGCGTGCGAAGAGCCCATCGGCCTTGACGCGCTCGCCGCCGACGAGATCGATTTCATCGTCAGCTACGGCTATCGCCACATCATCGGCGCCGACGTCGTCGAAGCCTGGGCGGATCGCACCGTCAACCTGCACATCTCGCTTCTGCCCTGGAACCGGGGCAGCGACCCCAACTTCTGGAGCTTTTTCGAGGACACGCCGAAGGGCGTGAGCATTCACCGCGTCGATCGCGGCCTCGACACGGGTCCGCTGCTCGCCCAGAGCCTGATCCTGTTCGGCCGGGGCGAGACGCTGGCCAGCGCCCACGCGCAGCTCCGCGAGGCCGTCGAAGCGCTGTTCGCGCAAAGCTGGCCCGAGATCCGCCGCGGCGGGCAGCCGGCGCGGGCTCAGCGCGGTCGGGGATCCTGTCACCGGCGCCGCGACGCCGAGCCGTTCCTGGCGCAATTGCCGCTGGGCTGGGAGACCCCCGTGGAGGTCGTCGAGCGGATGGGCAGACGCTACCGCGCGCGCGGGAAAGCGATGATGGAGGCGATCACGTGACGAACCAGGCGCGACCGCATGGCGGGTTTCACGGCGGGATCGAGATCGACGGCCGCCGCATCGGTCCCGGCCACCCACCGTTCATGGTCGCCGAATTGTCCGGCAACCACAACGGCGACCTCGGTCGCGCCCTGGCCCTGATCGACGCCGCCCACGCCGCCGGCGCCGATGCGGTGAAGCTGCAGACCTACACCGCCGACACCCTGACCCTCGACCACGACGGCCCGCAGTTCTGCATCGCGAGCGGCCCGTGGGCCGGGCGCCGCCTGTACGACCTCTACGACTGGGCGCACACGCCCTGGGACTGGCACGAAGCGCTCTTCGCCCGCGCCCATGCCCTCGGCCTGAGTATCTTCAGCGCGCCGTTCGATCCGACGGCGGTCGCCTTCCTCGAGCGCTTCCGGCCGCCGGCCTACAAGATCGCGTCCTTCGAACTGGTTGACCTGCCGCTGATCGAGTGCGCTGCCGCGACCGGCCGGCCGCTGATCCTGTCGACGGGGCTTGCCAGTCCGGACGAGGTCGACGAGGCCGTCGCAGCCGCGCGACGGGGCAGGGCTGGCGGGGGCTTCGACGCCGACGACAACGATTGGCTGCTGCTGCTGCACTGTGTCAGCGGATATCCGAGCGCGCCCGGAGAAGCCCGGCTTGGCGCGATGACCGTTCTGCGGCGGCGGACCGGCCTCGCCGTCGGCCTGTCCGACCACAGCCTCGGCACCGCCGTCGCCGTTGCAGGAACCGCGCTCGGCGCGGCCATGATCGAGAAGCACCTGATCCTGCGTCGCGCCTACGGCGGTCCCGACGCCGGGTTTTCGATGGAGTCGCACGAGTTCGCCGCGCTCTGCCGCGACTGCCGCCTCGCCTGGGAAGCCACCGCCGCAAGGCCGCCCGCCAACGACCGGGCCGCGGCGAGCGAGCGACCCAGCGCCGTTTTCCGCCGCTCGCTGTTCGTCGTCGACGACGTCGCCGCCGGCGCCCCTCTGACGCCGGCGAACGTCCGCTCCATCCGCCCCGCCGGCGGGCTGGCGCCGAAGTTCCTCCCCGAGGTCATCGGCCGGCGGGCGGCGCGCGCCCTGAGCCGCGGCTCGCCCCTGGCCTGGGACATGATCGCGCCCTGACGCTCCGCGTCGGGGCCGCGCGCGTTCGCGGACCTCAGCCCTCCGCCGCGCACAGCCGCCGGTATGCGGGCTCGGTCAGGAAATCGGCGAACGTCGGCGCGGTCGCGACCTCGATGAACAGCTCGACGGCTCCTTCGAAATGCCCCTCCTTGAACCGCGCGGCGCCGAGGGCCTTGCGCAGCGCCGTCATCTCGGCGTCGATCAGATCGCGCACCAGCTTTTCGTCGACGGTGCGGCCGTCATCGAGCACAGCCTTGTGCCGCAGCCACTGCCAGACCTGCGATCGGCAGATTTCGGCCGTGGCGGCGTCCTCCATCAGGTTGTACAGGGGCACGCAGCCGTTGCCGCCGAGCCAGGCCTCGATGTACTGGATGGCGACGCGGATGTTGTTGCGCAGGCCCTCTTCCGTGACCGCCCCCTCCGGCACGGCGAGCAGGTCGCGCGGGGTGACGCGCACGTCCTCGCGCAGCCTGTCGAGCTGGTTCGGCCCCGGCATGCGCGCGTCGAAAATCTCCTTGGCGAGGGCGACCAGCCCCGGATGCGCGACCCAGGTGCCGTCGTGGCCGTCGCCGGCCTCGCGCTCCTTGTCGGCGTGCACCTTCGCCATGGCCGCGTCGTTGGCGCCGGCGTCGCCCTTGATCGGGATGAACGCGGCCATCCCGCCCATGGCGTGGGCGCCGCGCTTGTGGCAGGTGCGGATCAGGTGCAGGCTGTAGGCGCGCAGGAACGGCACCGTCATCGTGACCGCGTTGCGGTCGGGCAGGACGAAATCCGGCCGGTTGCGGAACTTCTTGATGAAGCTGAAAATGTAGTCCCACCGCCCGCAATTCAGGCCGGTGACGTTGTCGCGCAGCTCATAGAGGATTTCCTCCATCTCGAAGGCCGCGAGGATCGTCTCGATCAGGACGGTGACGCGCACGGTCCCGCGCGGTATCCCCAGATGCTCTTCGGCGGCGGCGAGCACGTCCGCCCATAGCCGCGCTTCGCGGTACCCCTCGAGCTTGGGCAGGTAGTAGTAGGGCGCACTGCCGCGCGCCCTGAGCGCCTGCTGGTTGTGGAACAGGTAGAGGCCGAAGTCGAACAGTGCGGCGGAGACGGGTGCGCCGTCGACCAGAACGTGCGCCTCCTCGAGGTGCCAGCCGCGCGGCCGGACAACCAGGGTCGCCGGTCGCTCCCCAAGCCGGTAGTCCTTGCCGCTGCCGGGATCGGCGTAGGCGATGGTCCCGTCGACGGCGTCGCGAAGGTTGATCTGGCCCTCGACGACGTTGCGCCAACTCGGCGCCAGCGAGTCCTCGAAGTCGGCCATGAAGACGTTGGCGCCGGAGTTCAGCGCGTTGATGATCATCTTCCGCTCAACCGGCCCGGTAATCTCGACCCGGCGGTCACGCAGATCGGCCGGCGCCGGCTCCACCTGCCAGTTGCCGCGACGCACCTGGTCGGTCTCGGGAGGAAAGATGGGCAGTTCGCCACGGTCGAGCTGATCCTGGCGCTCGGCCCGCGCGGCGATCAGGCGCTGGCGGTCGGCGCCGAACCGGCGTTCGAGCAGGGCGACGAAGGCCAGGGCGTCGGCGCTCAGCACCGTGTCGTAGCCCTCGCCCATGGCGCCCGTGATGCGTACGCCCGGCGCGACGTCCACCGCCTCCGCTGTTGCCAACGTTTCGATCATGGCCCGGTCTCCCTCCTTTGTTTCGCGCTTGCCGCGCGCGCAGGTGTCCCGCAGAGCTGGGCGGCGCGGCCGGCCAATTCAACTCGCAAGCCGGCGGCGGCGGGCAAATCCCCCCTCCCGTGCCCGCGGGGGAGGGGGACCGCGTCAGCGGGAGGGTGAGGGGAGCGTTCGCGGGGGGCGGGGGGCTGCGGGTGCGGCCATCAGGTCGTCGCGGGCGGCTCGGGCGTCCCTCGTTGCAGCCACTGCTCGACCGTGGCGGCGCCCTCCTCGCCAAGGTGCTCGAGCAGCAGCGCGTGGAAGCGGCCCCGGCCGAGCAGCTCGCGCTGCCGCGCCAGCCAGTGCAGGTCGACGCGGATTTCGGGCGAACCAATCTGCCTGCGCAGGGCAAGGCTTTGCAGGTTGAAGGCGAGGCCGGTCGCGGGATCGCCGCGCCCGGTCTCCAGTATGCCGATCTGGTTGAGCGTGCGGGCCATGCCGGCGCGGTCGCCGAGCTCCTCGAAGATCTCCAGCGACCTGCGGTACCAGTCGAGGGCGGCGTCATAATCGCCGCGATCCTGCGCCACCCTGCCGAGCTGGTGGTAGGAGCGGGCCATGCCGGCGCGATCGCCGATCTGCTCCTTGATCTCCAGCGACTTGCGGTACCAGCCGAGGGCGGCGTCAACGTCGCCGCGATCCTGCGCCACCCTGCCGAGCTGGTGGTAGGAGCGGGCCGTGCCGGCGCGGTCGCCGAGCTGCTCGAAGATCTCCAGCGACCTGCGGTACCAGTCGAGGGTGGCGTCATGGTCGCTGCGAAGGTACGCCACATTACCGAGCTGGTGGTAGACGCGGGCCATGCCGGCGCGGTCGCCGAGCTCCTCTGAGGTTTGCAGCGTCTTCCGGTACCAGTCGAGGGCGGCGTCAAAGTCGCCGCGGAGCTGCGCCACCATGCCGAGCTGATGGTAGGAGCGGGCCATGCCGGGGCGGTCGCCGAGCTGCTCGAAGATCTCCAGCGACCTCCGGTACCAGTCGAGGGCGGCGTCAAAGTCGCTGCGAAGGTACGCCACATTACCGAGCTGATGCTGAAACGCGGCCGCCTTGGCCGAGCGCTCTGGCAGCCAGGCGAGAGTCTCCATCAGCAAAGCCTGCTCCCGCTCCCAGGCGCCCCAGGTCTCCAGCTGGAAGCAGGCCCATTCCGTGACCCTGACCGCCTCGTCCCCGTCGCCCGCGGCCTGGTGATGGAAGCGCGCCTCCAGCAGGTCCTCGATGGCCTGTTCGCGGGATTGCGGCAGCGTGGCGTGGCGCCAGCGCCAACAGGCCGCCGCCGCCCGATGCGCGCTCCGTCGCTCCGCCTCGCCGGCGCGCTCGCGGACGGCGCCGGCCGTCCAGCGGTGGACGGTGAAGCGCTCCGGCTCGTCTTGCGAATAGCGCACCGGCGAGAGCAGGGTCAGGTCGGCCAGGAGACGACGGGCGGGCGCGAAT
>JAEULH010000121.1 GCA_016793925.1 Rhodospirillales bacterium
AGTCGCTGCAGGACATCATCGCCATTCTCGGCATGGACGAGCTTTCCGAAGAGGACAAGCTGACGGTCGCCCGCGCCCGCAAGATCCAGCGCTTCCTCTCGCAGCCGTTCCACGTCGCCGAGGTGTTCACCGGCACGCCGGGGGTGTTCGTCAACCTCGAAGACACCATCAAGGGATTCAAGGCCATCGTCGACGGCGAATACGACCACCTGCCGGAGGCCGCCTTCTACATGGTCGGCACCATCGAGGAGGCGGTAGCCAAGGCCAAGCGGCTCGCCGCCGAAGCCGCCTGAGCCGGGGATAGGCTGTCATGGCCGAGACCTTCGTTTTCGAGATCGTCACCCCCGGCCGGATGATGCTGTCGCGGCCGGCGGAGATGGTGGTCATTCCCGGGGAGGCCGGCAACTTCGGCGTCCTTCCCGGGCATTCGCCGATGCTGTCGACGCTGCGGCCGGGCACGGTCGAGATCCGCGAGCAGAACCTCAAGATCCTGGAGCAGATCTTCGTCGAGCAGGGCTTCGCCGAGGTCACCACCGAGCGCTGCACGGTGCTGGCCGAGGAAGCCATCGCCGTCAGGGACATTACCCGCGACGAGGCGGAAGCCCGACTGAGTCGCGCCCATGACGCGCTGATGGCCGCCGATACCCCCGGAATTCGGCGCGGCGCGGAGCGCGAGTTGCGCGCTGCGGAGGCGATGATCGAGGCGCTCGACGCGTACGAGAAGGGCTAGGGGCGAAGTCGCGGACGGCCGGAGGTCGGAGCCGACGTGAAGCTCTATCTTGTCCAGCACGGCGAGGCGATCGCCGAAGCCGAAGATCCGGAGCGGCCGCTGAGCGCCGCGGGCCGGGCCGACGTTGGCCGGCTGGCGGCATTCCTCGGCAACGCCAACGTGGCCGTCGTCCGCATCGTCGCCAGCGGAAAGCTCCGGGCCCGGCAGACGGCCGACGCCCTGGCCGGGTTGCTGACGCGCAACGGCGCGGTCTCGGAGGTGATGACGGGGCTGCGGCCCGGCGATACGACCGAGTGGCTGGCCGACGTCGCCGAACAGTGGCGCGATGACAGTCTCGTCGTCGGCCACATGCCATTCCTGGGCAAGATGACTGCGCGTCTGGTGACGGGCCGGGAAGACGACGACATCGTCGCCTTCACCCCCGGCACGGTCGTCTGCCTGGAGCGCCAGATGGTGGACAAGTGGTCGATCGCCTGGGTTCTTGCGCCCATGCTGCTCGAAGGGCCGGCGATCGAACGGGATGTGCGCCAGACGGACCGCTGATCGTCGATCCAATGGTCGACCATGAGCGCGACCTCCATCACTGGGCGCTGACGCCCCGCGAAGCGATCGATCTGCAACGCCGGCTGGCTTGCGAAGTCGTCCGCGAAGACCGTCTGGGTCCGGTTCACAGCGTAGCCGGCGTCGACGTCGCCTACGACCGGCGCGGCCGCAGCGGCGTCGCTCGCGCCGCGGTCGTCGTCCTGACGTTGCCGCATCTGACCACGGTCGAGACCGCCGCGATCGCGGTGCCGGTCGATTTTCCATACGTGCCCGGCCTGCTCACCTTCCGCGAGGCCCCGGCGGCGATCGCGGCGCTCGCCCGCCTCGATCGCCGTCCGGATGTCCTGCTCTGCGACGGTCAGGGCCTCGCCCACCCCCGCCGCCTCGGGTTTGCCAGCCACCTGGGCCTGTTTCTCGATTTGCCGTCCGTCGGCGTGGCCAAGTCGGTGCTCGTCGGCGACTACGTCGAGCCGGGGCCGGCGAAGGGCGACTGGTCGCCCCTCATCGACAAGGCGAGGTCGTCGGCGCGGCGCTGCGGACGCGCGCAGGGGTCCGGCCGGTCTTCGTCTCCATCGGCCACCGGGTGTCGCTTCCAACCGCCGTCGCGCTGGTGCTGCAGTGCACAACCCGCTTCCGCCTGCCGGAGACGACGCGCGGCGCGGATCGCCTGTCGAAGGCGCGTGAAGACCCCCTACCGTAACCGCAGCCGACGGTCGTTCCTGGCGCCGTCTGCGCCCGACAGTGTTGCCGACAACGCACATCGATTTACCGCATCTCAACTCCTTCCCTTGCAAGATTGTGCAACGCAACATAAGTCGAGTTTGACATGCACCCGGTCCGCATCCTGATGCCGCACGAATGGGGCCTCTATCGCGATCATCTGCTTCGCCTCGGCCCCGACGACCGGCGGCTCCGCTTCGGCTATCCGCGCGACGACGACGCCGTGCGCGGTTACGTCGACGGCTTGCAGCCGTCGCGCGACGTGATTATCGCCCACTTCGGCGCAGACCTGGCGGTGGTCGGCGCTGCGCACATCGCGCTTTGCGCGCGCGACGAGGCCGAATTCGCCTTGAGCGTCGATGCAGCCCATCGCGGCCACGGCATCGGCGGCGGCCTTTTTGCTCGGGCCGTCGCCTTTGCGCGCAACCGCGGCGTCCGCACGGCCGTCGTCTACTGCCTGGCCGAAAACCGGCAGATGCGCAGGCTCGCCCGCAAGGTCGGCATGACCACCAGCTCGAGCGCCGGCGACAGCGAGGGCGTCATGAAACTGACGCCGGCGACGCCGGGTTCCATTGCCGGCGAGATGGTATCGGAGTGCGCGGGCGTATGCGATTATGCATTGAAGGCCAACCGCAGGGCGGTGCAGGCTTGGTGCGCAGGCGTGCCGCGCGCTGCGCACGCTGCCTGAGAACGCCGCGACGCAGCCCGCGGCCCGCGGGGATGACAGATGGTTGCTGCTCGGTTGCGCCGGCGCCTGCTGGCGCCGATTGTCGCCGTCCTGGCGCTGCTTGCCGCCTCGCTCGGCCTTGCCCAGGGCGAGGAGACGGAAGTCCCGTCTGCCGCAGTCGTCCTGCCCATCGATGGGCCCATCGGGCCGGCGACCAGCGACTATGTCGTCCGCGGCCTGAGAAAGGCGGCTGAGAGCGATGCTCGCCTCGTCATCCTGAGGATCGACACGCCGGGCGGGCTCGACAGCGCCATGCGCGACATCATCCGCGCCATTCTCGCCTCGCCGGTGCCGGTAGCCGCTTTCGTCGCACCGAGCGGCGCGCGCGCCGCCAGCGCCGGAACCTACATCACCTACGCCAGTCACATCGCGGCGATGGCGCCCGGAACCAATCTCGGTGCGGCAACCCCGGTGCAGCTCGGCGCTCCCGGCACGCCGTCCGGCCGCGACGAGCAGCCGTTGCCGGCGGAAAAGAAAGGCGATGGCAGCGACAAGCCGGACGAGGGTGCAAGACAAAACGAAAAGCCGACAAAGCCGCCCGATATCGGCGACAAGACGCGCAGCGACGCCCTCGCCTATATCCGCAGTCTGGCGCAAATGCGCGGGCGCAACGTCGAGTGGGCCGAAAGCGCGGTGCGCGAGGCGGCGAGCCTGTCCGCCGAGGAGGCGCTTAAGCGCAACGTCATCGACCTTGTCGCCGCCAACGTCCCCGATCTTCTCGACCAAATCGACGGCCGCTCGGTCAGCGTCGAGGGCCGCGAGGTGCGTCTGCAAACGGCCGGCTTGAGGGTAACCACCGTCGAGCCCGACTGGCGCACGAAGCTTCTCGGCGTTATCACCAATCCGAACGTCGCTTACATCCTGATGCTGATCGGCATCTACGGGCTGCTCTTCGAGTTCTACAGCCCCGGGATGGTCGGCCCGGGCGTGGTCGGCGCGATCTGCCTGCTGCTCGCGCTCTACGCCTTCCAGGCTCTGCCCGTGAACTACGCCGGGGTCGCGCTGGCGCTGCTCGGCGTGGCGATGCTCGTCGCGGAGGCCTTCGTTCCCGCCTTCGGCGCCCTCGGGTTCGGCGGCATCGTTGCCCTCGTCGTCGGCTCCATCATGTTGATGGAGGAGGAGGTTCCGGGTTTCACCGTTGCCTGGGAACTGATCGCCGTCGTCGCGCTTGTCAGCGGCGGCCTGTTCATGATCCTGCTCACCGTCGCCGTGCGCGCGCGCCGGCGTGCCGTCGTCTCCGGCGAGGAGGGCATGATCGGCACGGTCGGGCCGGTACTGACCTGGGACGACCGCGCCGGCACGGTGCGCGTTCGCGGCGAGATTTGGAGCGCGCGGGCGCGCCGGGCGCTGAGACCCGGCGAGCAGATCCGGGTGGTCGAACTCGACGGGCTGACGGTGGTGGTCGAACCGGCCGGAAAGCGCAAGGAGGCACAATGATGTCGACCCTTCTCAGTCAGATCTGGATCGTCCCGCTCTTCATCCTCGTCTTCATCGTGATCTCCGCGATCAAGATTTTGCGCGAGTACGAACGGGGCGTTGTCTTCATGCTCGGCCGCTTCTGGAAGGTGAAGGGACCGGGCCTGATCCTGATCTTTCCCGTCATCCAGCAGATGGTCAGGATGGACCTGCGCACGCGCGTT
This sequence comes from Rhodospirillales bacterium, assembly GCA_016793925.1. Taxonomy (GTDB): domain Bacteria; phylum Pseudomonadota; class Alphaproteobacteria; order Rhodospirillales; family Defluviicoccaceae; genus JAEULH01. Next base: position 4,361 of record JAEULH010000121.1, read on the forward strand.
CTGGACGTGCCGCAGCAAGACGTCATCTCCCGCGACAACGTCTCGGTGCGGGTCAACGCCGTCGTCTACTACCGGGTCATTCAAGCCGAGAAGGCGGTGATCCAGGTCGAAAACTACGAGGCCGCAACCAGCCAGCTCGCGCAGACGACGCTGCGCTCGGTCCTCGGTCAGCACGACCTCGACGAGATGCTGGCGGAGCGCGACAAGCTGAACGCCGACATCGCCCGCATTCTCGACGACCAGACCGAGGCGTGGGGGATCAAGGTCGCCAACGTCGAACTCAAGCGGGTCGATCTCGACGAGAGCATGATCCGCGCCATCGCCCGTCAGGCGGAAGCCGAACGCGGGCGCCGGGCCAAGGTCATCGATGCGGAGGGCGAACTGCAGGCCTCGGAGCGGTTTCGCGAGGCGGCCGAAATCCTGTCCGCCCAGCCCCAGGCCATTCAGCTTCGCTACCTGACGACGATGCAGTCCCTGGCCAGCGACCGGACGTCGCTGATCCTGTTTCCGCTGCCGCTCGAATTCATCGACGCCTTCGGCCGCGGCGGCAAGCAGGCGGATCGCGCCCCGCCTGCGGACGACGCGACGACGCGAACCTGAGGTCTCGCCTCACCGTGCTTCAGAAGGCGCGGATCGCTGCAACGGCATGATGACGAGCGCGGCCATGGCCGCGCCGAGCCGCGTCACGGGATGACGGCGCCGGCCTCCACCCGCCGGAGCAGGCCTTCGAGAACGCTGCAGAGCCGCTCCAGGTCGTGCGCTTCGGAGAGGCGGTGTTCGCCGGCCTTGACCAGCAGGACTTCGACGTCCGTTGAACGCACCCGGTCCGCCAGGCGCAGCGCCGTCTTCCACGGCACGTCCGGATCTCGCATCCCGTGGATGAGGCGCACCGGGCAGTCGATGGCGATCTCTTCGCGCAGCACCAGGTGGAGGCGGCCGTCGGCGAGGATCCTTCGGGTCACCGGCGTCGGCTCGGGGTCGTAGGGGCTGTAAACCGGTACGACGCCGTCGATGGCGAGCTGCGCGCGCTGTTCGGCGCTGAGCGACGGGACGATCAGGTCCTCGGTGAAATCGGGCGCGGCGGCAATACCGACCAGCCCGGCGATCCGCTCCGGCCGACGCAGGGCGGCGAGCAGCATGATCCAGCCGCCGAGACTCGAGCCGACGAGGATTTGCGGACCGTCGGTCAGGGCATCGATGACGGCGACGGCGTCTTCCGCCCAGCGGCCGATCGTGCCGTCGACGAAGCGTCCCGAAGAGGCGCCGTGGCCGAGGTAATCGAAGCGGACGAAGGCATGGCCGCGCTCCCGGCAGAAGGCCTCGAGCCGGGTCGCCTTGCCGCCGGTCATGTCGGACATGTATCCGGTGAGAAAGACGACGCCGGGATTGGCGCCGGGTGTACGGTGGTAGGCAATGCTCGCCCCGTCCTCGCGGACAAGCCGGCGCGGTGGCGTGATGTCGTCGTCGTTCATGTTGTCCCGGTTCCCGATGCGCGCCGATCCGATTTCCGCTGCGGGTCGCGAACCCTAGCACCGGAGCCGCGGCCGGCGCCACCCCGGCGACCGGGCGAACTCGCTGCGTGCAAGACACGGAGTAAGAGAAGTCAAGGCCCGGTAACCCACCGCAAGTTACCTTCATCTGGACGCCGAACGCGGTTTTGGCTAGGATCGAGGAAAAAAGACGCCCCGCGGGTATCTGTCGTGTCGAGGTACGCAGGGGGCGTGAAGCAGGGTGCGAAGGGGAACGTGGGCCATCGTCGCGCTGGCCCTGGCGGCTGCGGTTCCGCAATCGGCACGCGGCCAGTCGTCACTGTGTGTCGAGGATCTCGACGCCGGCTCGCCGATGCTGGAGTCCGACGTCCGCCTCCGGCTGCCCCGGCGGCCCTCCAATGGCGGCGGAGACAGGGATGGGGCTCATCCCGGATCGCTTTCGGTCGAACGGACCGCGGGCGCGCTGTCCCTGGGCGGCAGAAACCCGACCGTGCACGGGGTGTATGCCGGCTGCGGCGAACGGGTCGAGATGGGCGACAGCGAAGGGCGATCTCGCCTGTCCTATTCGCGGTCTCAGGACTGGGATCCGTGGCGGCGGCTGGATGGCGACCCTTTCGCAGCCGAGCATTTCTTCGATGCCGAAGTCGAAGCTGCCGACGGCGGCCCGGTCAAGGTCGGCACGGCCCTGAACATGTACGCGGCGGAGACGCCGGGTTCGCGTTCGCGCTACAACGGCATCGACGACCGCGGGACGACGCGCAGCGTGACGGGCTCGTCCGTCTGGCTGAGCGGTCTTGACGATCGGATCAAGATCAAGTCGGCCTTCGGCATGGATGCGCCGGGCGCCGACGGCACCTCACCGCTCGCTCAGCAGCATGATGTCGAGGTCGCGCCCGTCCGCTTCGGCAGGAACGGAGAGGTCTTTGCCAGCCTCGGCTACGCGGAGGCCGATGCGGGCTTCGCCGCGGGCTCGGGCACGGCACTCGCGGCGGACGCGCGGGCCTGGAGCCTGGGCGCCGGCGTTCGCGCCGACAGCGTCGGTGTGCGGCTGGATTATCGGCGGGGCCGTGACAATCTTGCCGAGGACGAGCGGCTGGCGACCCGGCACTATGACGAGTACAGCGGTCGGGTGTCGCTCGAAGCGCCCTTCGGTGGCGTTCTCGTTCCGGACCTTATCACCGTGCGCGGCAGCGTCCGCACCGACCGCGAGGACTACGACGACGGGCTTGCTTCGAACCGGCTGCACAATGCGAGTGGGGGCTGGGGCGTCAACATGCTCTGGCGCGACGGCGAGGCGACATCCGCGGGCATCGACGTCAGCGGCCACATGGCGGACACGAGCGCCCTCGAAAACGCCGGTCTCCTGCCGTCGCAGCGACTTGGCCTCTCGCTCGATACCGATGCCGGCCCGGTGCGCCTGTTCGGCCGCCTCTACTCCGAGCGGCAAAGCGTCGCGACGAGCGTCGACGCGGATGCGGCAATGGACTATGGCGGCGCCCTGGCCGCGGCGCTGTTCGGCCAGCGTCTGGAAGGCTCCGTCGCCTACGGCCGCACCGCGACCTACACCTACGCCCCGGCGCTGCGCTGGGGTCTGGCAGCAGAACTCGATGCGGTCGAGTTGGTGGGCAGGGATGTCATCGCCGGTTGGGGCGAGGACGTTTTCGCCCTGGGTCGACTTGAAAGCCATTTCGCCGCCGATCAGACCGGCTGGCAGTCGGAGTACGTCGCCAAGGTCGTCGCCGGCTTCCGCTTCTGACCCGGCGGCGTTGCCGGGCCCGGCGACCCCTCTGCGCCGCATCGGAGCCCAGGTCTCCGCAGTGTCTCCGCGGTGCGGCGCTTGACTTGCCGCCGCACCTCCCTAGATTGCGCGAACGTCCCCATTCCATGACCCGAGGATGAGCGAAAGCCGGTGAACGACCGCGATCAAATCCTTGCCTGCGTGCGTGTCACGCTGCCCGACGGGAGCGTGCGCAGCTATGACGGCCCACGCACCGGCGGCGAGATTGCCGCCGACATCGGTCCCGGCCTCGCCAAGGCGGCGCTCGCCGTGCGCGTCGATGGCGAACTGCGCGATCTCGCCACCGTCATCGACCGGGACGCTTCGGTCGCCATGCTGACCGCGAAGGATCGCGACGCGCTCGAATTGCTGCGCCACGACGCCGCCCATGTCATGGCCGAGGCGGTTCAGGAACTCTATCCCGGCACCCAGGTGACGATCGGCCCGGCGATCGACAACGGGTTCTACTACGACTTTGCCCGCGCCGAAGCCTTCACGCCCGAGGATCTCGAGCGGATCGAGGCGCGGATGCGCGAGATCGTCGATCGCAACGAGGCCATCGTCCGCGAGGTCTGGGACCGCGACGCGGCGGTCGCG
>JAEULH010000017.1 GCA_016793925.1 Rhodospirillales bacterium
AAGCCGTCGACGTCCTTGTCGGGATCGATGGCGGTGAGCACCGCGCCGGTGCTGATCTGTGCCGGCAGCGGAAGCTGGACGAGAATGCCATGGACGTTGACGTCGATGTTGAGGCCACGGATCAGGGTGAGCAGGTCTTCCTCGCGGACCTCGGCGGGAAGATGATGGGAAAAGGACCTGATGCCGTTCTCTTCGCACTGGCGGGTCTTGTTGCGAACGTAGATGGCACTGGCGTCGTTCGAGCCGACGAGGACGACCGCGAGGCCAGGCACCAGGCGATGCGACTTGCGCAGGTGGGTCACCTCGTCGCGGATCGCGCGATTGAGCTTCTGGGCGATGGCCCGCCCGTCGATGATTTCCGCCCAGTTCATCGTCCGCCCCGCGATCGGTTGCCTGCCGCCGTGCCGCGCCCGACGTCGATCTTCGCCGCCAGGGCGTCGGCGTTGCCGAGGATCGCGATGACCTTGTCGCGGCCGCTCGCGCCGGCGACGACGGCAAAGGTCGTTTTCGGCAAGCGCCATGTCCGCGCGAGGAGCCGGATCACCGCGGCGTTGGCTTTGCCGTCATGGGGCGGCGCGTTGACGCTGACCCGCAGGCGCGAACCGCGGCCATCGTCGATGATCTCGCCGACGCGGTCGACAGCGGCGCGCGGGGTGACATGGACGCGCAGGCGCAGGCCATCGGTCGCGGGCGAAAGCGGCGAGTTTGCGAAAGCGGCAGCCATGCCGGGCGCGGTGGGGTCAGTAGGCAATCGATACGGCGAGGCGGGCTAGGATCTGCTGCAGGAAAATCAGCAGCAGGATCAGGATGAGCGGCGAGATGTCGATGCCGCCGAGGTTGGGAATGACGGCGCGGATGGGCCGCAACATCGGCTCGGTGATCCGGTGGAGGAAGTCGCCGACCATGTAGACGAAGCGGTTGCCCGTGTTGACGACCTGGAAGGCGACCAGCCAACTCAGAACGGCGCTGATGATCAGCGCCCAGATGAGCAACTCGATCACGGTCGAGATCAACCAGAAGAGGGGACCGATGATGACGTCCATGCCCTGCACGCGTAGAAAGCGGAAAAGACCGGCGGTAGCCTAGCCGCGCACATCGGGCCGCGCAAGCAGGAGTGGCAAACCGTCAACCGCCGGACGAAACCAGTCGGCGCGTCTGGCTGAGAATTTCGTCCGGACCGGCCTCGGCGAAGCCGCCCGCGTCCGCCAGCGGCTTCACGCGGTAAAGCTTCTCGCTGGCGAAGCCGCTGCCAAGCCGCGGATGCTCATCGCCGAATTCCCGACTGCCCGCCGTCGTATCGAGGACGCGGGCGACGGCGCGAGCGAAGGCCGGCGTGTTGGCCCGGACGACGACGCGCTCCCACTGCGGGCGGGATTGCCAGTTCGGGTCGTCCCAGTCGGCAACAGGCTCAATCTCCCACAACGCCATCGCGCATCCTCCGAGGGTAACGGCGGTCTTTGCCGCAGGCTGGCCTACGCGGCCGCGCTTTGTCCTTAAATAAGGATATAGGGAACCCTCGATCATGGGGCGTCCTGCACAAAGAGGGTCGGCGGCAGCGGATGGTGCGCCGGGGCTGGCGCGGAGGTGCCCCATACACCATCACCTGATCAGGTGGTCCCAACAGGGAATGAGGCGCGATAGCATGTCCGAGCAGCGGCTACGCCTGGTCTGTCCGAAATGCGATTATGTCATCGGCGTCGTACCGGCGGAGCGGCGGCCGAAGGAACCGCTTATCTGCAGCAACTGCGGCGCGACGGTGTATCCGCAGACCCCATGGGCCAGACTGACGGATTGGTTCGAGCGGTTGCTGCACCCCCGGCGCGGTGAATGAGGTCGCTCCCTCGACAGGCGGTCGACCTGCGCAACGAGCGCGCGTGGACCACAAACGGCCCACCACAAACGGCCGACGATACGCGATACAGTCGTCGAGATCGTCGGATTGCTGGCATGAAGAAACATGGCCGACCGGAATGAGGACAGGTCGGGCCCACGAATGCACGGAGGTTTCCGGTGGCGAAAACAACCTGGTTTCTGGTCGCGGATGGCGCCCGCGCCCGGCTCTTGACGTTGAAGGACGAACGAGGGAGCGATGAACGGCGGCTCGTCCCGGCGTTCGATCAGGAGTTTATCGGCAGCAACATTCCGAGCCGCGAGATCGACGCGGATCGACCGGGGCGCAGCTTCGACAGCGCCGGCGAAGGCCGCCACGCCATGGAGCCGCCGACCGACCCGCGGCGCAAGCGGAAGGCCGATTTCGCCCGGTCGATCGCGATCCTGCTCGACGCGGAGGCCAAACGCGGCGCTTTCGCTCAGGTTGTCATTGCCGCGCCGCCGCAGGCGCTGGGAGACCTTCGCGGAGAACTGTCGGCGGCCGTACAATCGCGGGTTACCGCCGAGATCAACAAGGATCTCGTCGAAGCCTCGGACGCCGAGTTGTTCGATCGGTTGAACGAAGCGCTGAAGGACGCGCTCTTCAGGTAAGGGCGAACAGCACGACGGCGCCGACAAGCCCCGTCTCGATGACGGCCCCGCGGCAACGGGTCGACTATCAGGGCGCGCCTTCAAGGCGGCCTGACGCGGGCAAGGCCGCACCGTTGACAATAAGCAACGATGGCGCGCGATTGCAGCGCGGGCGTATGGGTCCTGGCCGCTACGCACTTGCAGATGGACGCGCGCTGGAGTACCAAAATGACGCGTGCCCACGTTTTTGCCACAAACAGACGAACATGCTTCGCGGGATAGCCTAAAGCGGGCACGCTTGTGGGGGTGACGGATCCGGTGGCGGATGTGACAAGCATGCGCTGCATCCGTCGAGGACGAACGAAGCAGCAGGACGATGGCTCCCGATCCACTCAGGGACGTGGTGAAGCAGTGCCGGTCGGCTCTATTGGTCGTGGGCGCGTTCAGCCTTTTCATCAACATCCTCGTCCTGACCTCGCCCATCTACATGATGCAGATGTACGACCGTGTCCTTTCCAGCGGCAGGGTCGAGACACTGTATTTCCTGACCCTGATCGCCGGGATCGCGATCCTCGTGATGGGCGCTCTGGAGAGCGTTCGCGGCCGTCTTCTGGCCCGGATCAGCGGCTGGCTGGAAAAGAGCCTGGCCCCGGAAGTCATCGCCAGCAGCGCCCGCAGCGCCCTGTTCGGCGCCGCAGCCACCGCCCAGCCGCTGCGAGATCTCGGCAGTTTGCGCGCGTTCCTGAGCGGCACCGGCATCAACGCCTTGTTCGACGCGCCGTGGGCGCCGATCTTCCTGGGAATCATTTATTGGCTCCACCCGGTGCTCGGCTGGGTCGGGATCATCTCGGCGGTGCTGTTGCTCTCGATCGCCGTCGTCAATGAGTTGTGGTCGCGCAACCCGCTGAAGGAAGCGGGACAGATCAGCCTGTCGAACACGCAAATGGCGGACTCGGCCATCCGCAACGCCGGCGTGTTCCACGCGATGGGCATGCTGGAAGGGTTCCTCTTCGGCTGGACCAAGCGCAACGAAAGCGCGCTGACCAGCCAGCTCCAGGCGAGCGACCGCAGCGCAACCATCATCGGCTTCTCCAAGTTCTTTCGCGTCTTCGTCCAGGTTTTGATCCTGGGCACCGGCGCCTACCTCGTCTTGCAGCACCAGCTCACCTCCGGCGGCATGATCGCCGCGTCGATCCTGCTCGGGCGCGCGCTCTCGCCGGTCGATCAGGCGATCGGAGCGTGGAAAAGCATGGTCCTGGCGCGCGAATCCTTCGCCCGGATCAAGCGGCTTCTTGAACGCTTCCCTGCCCCGCACGGATTGATGCCGCTGCCCGCGCCCGACGGCCAATTGAGCTGCGAGGGCGTGGTCTATGCCGTGCGCGGTCGGGAAAAGCCGCTGCTGAACCAGATCAGCTTCAAACTGCAGCCGCGGGATGTGCTCGGGATTATCGGCCCCTCGGCCGCCGGCAAGTCGACGCTGTGCAAGATTCTCGTCGGGATCTGGTCCCCGGCCCGCGGCAGCGCGAGACTCGACGGCGCCGACCTGTCGGCATGGCCGGCGGAGCAACTGGGCCAGTTCGTCGGCTACCTGCCCCAGGACGTCGAGCTGTTCAGGGGGACGATCAAGGAGAACATCGCCCGCCTGCTTCCCGAACCTGAGGCGGCGGCCGTGGTCGAGGCGGCGCGGATCGCCGGCGTTCACGAAATGATCCTACGTCTGCCGAAAGGCTACGAGACCGAGATCGGCGAGGGCGGCGCGTTCCTTTCCGGTGGTCAACGTCAGCGGGTCGGTCTGGCGCGGGCGGTGTTCGGGCGACCGAAACTCATCGTCCTCGACGAGCCGAACGCCAGTCTCGACGTGGAAGGCGAAGAAGCGCTGGTTGCCGCCATCGAACAGGCGAAGAACTGGGGCGCCACCGTCGTGCTCGTGTCGCATCAGCCGCGGGTCCTCCAGCCGGCGACGAAGCTGCTGTTCATGCGGGACGGCCGGGTCGAGATGTTCGGCGACCGCGATGTGATCCTCTCGCGGCTGCGCGCGCAGCCGGCCCAGAAAGCTGCGCCGGAAGCGGCGCGTCTCGATGACGTCGAGGCGCAGCCACGGGCGCTGGCGGAACCGGGAGCAGGGCAATGACGCCAAGCACGGCGATCACCGAGAGCGCGTCCATGGACAAGAACGCAGTCGTCACCGGGCGGGGCGCACGGCTGCTGCCGCCGATTGCGCCGCTTCGCCAGGAAATGAAGGCGACGAAACGGCTGGGGCTCGCCATCATCTTCGTATTCTTCGTCCTTGGCGGCGGCTGGGCGGCGACCGCGCCGCTCTCGGGCGCCGTCATCGCCAACGGGTCGGTATCGCCGGAGGGTAGCCACCGGATCGTCCAGCACCTCGAAGGCGGGATCATTCGCTCGATCCTGGTCGCCGACGGCGATGAGGTCAGCGCCGGGCAGACGCTTCTCATTCTGGAAGACATCGGCGCGAAGGCGGAAGTGGGAACCCTGACCAACCGTCTGCGGACGCTGGCGGCGACTGAGGCGCGACTGCAGGCCGAACGGGTGGGAGCCGGAGCGGTGGTTTTCGACCACCCGGCGCTCGCCAATGTCGATGATCCGGAGATTTCCGCCATCATCGGCCAGCAGATTCACCAGTTCGAGACCCGTCGCGCCAACGACGACACCCGGGTTCAGGTGCTCAACCAGCAGATCGCGCAGCTCGGCCAGCAGATCGCGGGCGCCCAGCGGCAACTGACCGGCGTCCGGCGACAGCGCGCGCTCATCGCCGAGGAGCTCAAGTCCGTCCGCGAACTCTACGAGAAGGGATACGAGCGCAAGCCGCGCATGCTTGAGTTGCAGCGCACCGAGGCCGGCCTCCTCGGCAGCGAGGGCGAGCTCGTTTCGCAGGTCGCCCGCAATGAAGAGGAGATCGGCGAGGCGAAGCTGGAGATCATCAACACCAAGATCCGTCGTCGGGAAGACGTCGATCGCGACCTTGCCCAGGTCCAGTCGGATCGTTTCCAGGTCGAGCAGCAGATCAAGGAAAGCCTGGACAAGCTGGCGCGAACGAAGGTCGCGGCGCCCATCGACGGCATCGTCATGCAGCTTCGCTTCAAGACGATCGGGGGCGTGATCAAGCCGGGTGAACCCATCCTCGATCTCGTCCCGACCCATGAGGATCTGATCGTCGACGCCCGCATCTCGACCCGCGACATCGACGAGGTGCACGCCGGTTTGCCGGCCTATGTCATGTTCCCCTCCTATCCCCAGCGCAACCTGATGCGCATCGACGCCAAAGTGGATTCCGTCTCGGCCGACTCGATGACGGACGAGCGAACCGGCGAGCGGTACTTCCTGGCCAAGGTCAGGATCGACCGCCAGCACGTGCATGATCTTGCGCCCAATATCGAGCTGGTCCCGGGGATGCCGGCCGAGGTCTTTGTGCAAACGGTCGAGCGGACCTTTCTCGGCTACCTGATGCAGCCGGTCATGCTGGCCATGGAGCACACCATTCGCGAACACTAAGGTGCGCGCGCTCCCCGTCGCGAAGGTCGCGGACCGTGGCCGATAGAAGGGCTCTCTACCTCCTCGTCGTGATCACGACGCTGAGTGCGATCGTCGTCGGCGCGGCCGCCATCGGCGCGCTGTACCGGGTCGAGATGGATCGCTACCGTCGCGATCTGGTCGAAGCGGCACGCGAGCGCGCGGCGGCCTTGGCCGAGGCCCCGCCGTCGGCGCCGCATGGCGACGACCTCGATGCCGGCGAACTTCAAAAACTGCAGTCTTATCGCCGGCTCCATGAAACCGGGCGGCTGATCGTCGCTCGCTCGGAGGGAGGCGATGTCGTCCTGAGCGAAGCTGCCAGCGGGCGCGCCGGGGCAGCGCCGGCGCCGCCCAGTGGGCGTTCGCAGCTCGCCGATTTGGCGCGCCGGGCGGTGGCCGGGGAGTCCGGCATTGCCACCATCGCCGACGGCCGGGGGTCTCTGCTCGCCGCGTTCGAGCCTGTCGCCGGGCGCGACGCGGCCGTGATCACAAGCCTCGATCTTGCCGAGATCCGCGCACCGTTCGTCAACGCCGCGATTGTTGCGGGCGCCGTGGCCGCCGCCACGATCGCCCTGTCCGCGGCGCTGATCTTTTTCATCGGCAGCCCCATCCTCGCACGCGGCCGCCAGGGCAACGCCGCGTTCCGCGAATTGTTCGAGAACATGCGTATGGGCGCCGCGATCTTCGATGCCGTCGGTCGCGGCGAAGATTTCGTGTTCAGGGATTTCAACCGCGGCGCCGAGCGCATGGACAACCTCGAACGCGGCAACGTCATTGGCCGGAGGCTGACCGAGATCTTTCCGGCGGTCGGATCGGTGGGCCTGCTCGATGCAATGCGCCGCGTCGCCCGCACCGGCGCCCCTGAGCATTTCCCCGTCGTCTACTACCGGGACTCGCAGCGCGAGGGCTGGCGCGAGGGCCACATCTATCGACTGCCGTCCGGCGAAATCGTCGGCCTTTACGAGGACGTGGGCGACCGCCAACGCGCCGAGAAGGCATTGCGCGACAGCGAGACACGGTGGCGATCGATCATCGAGATGCAATCGGTGGCGATGGTCATCGTCGATGGCGGGCACAAAATCCGCTTCCTTAACAAGGCGGCCGAGGCTCTCTTCGCCAAGAACGCCCGCGACCTGTACGGCGAAGCGTTCGCATTTCCGGTCGTCCCGCACGAGGCCGTCGACCTGGAGATCAGCCGGCCGAACGGCACCGTCGCCTATGTCGAGATGCGCGCGACCCCGATGCGCTGGGGCGGCGAGGAGCAGTTCCTGTTGTTGCTGCAGGATGTCTCTGCCCACAAGCGCGCCGAGGGGGACCTGCGCAAGCTCTTCCAGGCCATCGAGCAGAGCCCGGTTTCGGTTGTCATCACCGACGTCAACGGCATCATTGAGTACGTCAATCCCAAGTTCAGCGAAGTCACCGGGTACACCTACCCCGAGGTGGTCGGCAAGAACCCGCGGGTCCTGAAGTCCGGCGACATGCCTGCGCAGGATTACACCGCGCTCTGGAAAGCCATCGCCGGCGGCAATGTCTGGCGCGGCGAGTTCCACAACAAGCGGAAAAACGGCGAACTGTTCTGGGAACTGGCGTCGATCGCGCCTGTCCGTGACGTTCGCGGCAAGATCACCCATTTTGTCGCGGTCAAGGAAGACGTCACCGAACGCAAGGCGACCGAGGAATGGCTGCGCCGATCGCAGCGGCTGGAGCTGATCGGCCAGCTCACCGGCGGCATTGCCCACGACTTCAACAACGTCCTGGCGATCATCCTCGGCAACCTGCAGTTGCTTCAGGAAAAAGGCGGCGGCGACGAGGAGGATCGCGAACTCATCGCCGATGCGCTGTGGTCGGCCGAGCGCGGCGCCGAACTCATCCACCGCCTCCTCGCTTTCGCCCGGCGACAGCGGCTCAATCCGCGGATCGCCGATCTCAACCACATCGTTCGCGAAATGACCGACCTCCTCCGCCGCACTCTCGGGGAGAAAATCGCCGTCAGCGAGCAACTGGCGGCCGGCCTTTGGCCTGCGCTCATCGACCGCGGGCAGTTGGAGAACGCGCTGCTCAATCTTGTCGTCAACGCCCGCGACGCGATGCCGGACGGCGGCAAGTTGACCATCACGACCAGCAACGAAGTTGTCGGCAGCGAGCTTGTGCGCTCGAACCAGGAAGCGGCGCCCGGCGACTACGTCTGCCTCTCGGTCTCCGACACGGGCACAGGGATGCCGGCCGATGTCCTCGAGCGGATCTTCGAGCCGTTCTTCACGACGAAGAAGTTCGGCCGGGGCAACGGTCTTGGCTTGAGCATGGTCTACGGGTTCGTCCACCAGTCGGGCGGTCACGTCAGCGTGACAAGCGAGGTCGACCGCGGCACGGTCGTTCGTCTCTTCCTGCCGAGAGCGCGCGAGAGCGAGACGCCGCCGCCTGCTTCGGCGGCGCAAGCCGAGACGGCAGGGCCAACGGCGGTGGAGTGAGTGGCAGGTTCGCCGCTGCCGGTCCCGGGCGACCCGCGGCGCAGGCACAAGACGCTTGACCGGAGCGGCAATCCCGGCCATGTAACCGGCGTATAAATGGCCGCGAAGGAAAGGGAATGGCGAAAGAAGAGGTTCTTGAGTTTAACGGCGTGGTGACAGAACTATTGCCGAACGCCATGTTTCGAGTGAAGTTGGAAAACAACCACGAAATACTCGCTCACACCGCCGGGAAAATGCGAAAGAACCGAATACGTGTTCTCGCTGGCGACAGAGTCAGTGTAGAGATCACGCCTTATGATCTTACTAAAGGTCGCATTACTTTTCGCTTCAAGTAGCCATCATCATCCCTCGAGGCCGCTTTCCGTCGGCGCAGTGCGAGCGCAACGGTCGGACAGCGGCTTCAGGATACGCCGGTGTCCTTCCCCACGAGCGCACCCGTAAACGAGGTCGTCATCGCGGCCGCGACCGGCGCACCGATCGCGGCGTTCTACGCGGATTGCGCCCTCGTCGGGCTCGAGCTCGGCGGCCGGGCGACCGACCGGCGCGTGGGCGAGATCATCCTCGGACGCGTCCGCAAGGTCGAGCGCGCGCTTGCAGCCGCCTTCGTCGAGATCGGCGGCAATGCGTTCGGCTTCCTCAACCTGGCCGACGCCAGGGGGCTGCCCTCCCCTCGCCGTCTGCCGGGGGAAGGCGAGGCGATCCTGGTCCAGATCAGCCGCGAAGCCGAGGACAGCAAGGCGGCGAAACTCACCGCCTCGATCGCGCTTCCTGGGCGCACTCTTCTCTACCGGCCCCACCGGGCTGGCCTCCTGGTCTCGCGGCGCATCCTCGACGAGCGGAGGCGCGGCGCTCTGTTGGATCTCGCCCGAAGCCTGCCGCAGGACGCCGGCGGCTGGTTCATCCGCCGCGCCGCGCTTGCGGCGTCGCCGGACACGATGCGCGCCGAGGCGCAGACACTGCTGGAACAGTGGCGCCGGCTCGAAGAGCGGATCGCATCGACCGCGGCGCCGGTGCGGCTGTTTCGTCCGCCCGATCCCATTCTCGAAGCTGTCGCCGACGCGGCCGGCCCCGACCTCGACCGGGTTCAGGCCGACGACCCGGGCATCCTCAACGCCATCCGCGCCCACTGCCCGGAGATCGCGGCGTGGTGCCGACTGGAGTGCGTTGCACGGCCGGGCCAGGTCGACGCCGCGGTTGAGGCTGCCGTTTCGGCCGCGCTGGAGCCGGCCGTGGCCTTGCCCGGCGGCGGCGCCGTGCGCATCAGCGAGACGCCGGCGCTGGTTGCGATCGACGTCGACGCCGGCAACCGTCGTGGCGGCGCCGCCGAGGACGTTGCGCTGGCGGCCAACCTCGAAGCCGTCGGCGTTCTCGCCCGCCAGATCGCCGTGCGCGGCCTTGCCGGGCACCTGACCATCGATTTCATCGGCATGCGCCGGCGGGCGCAGCGCGAGCGCGTCGTCGCCGCCCTGCGCGCCGCATTCGCCGAAGACCGCCAGGAGACCCACGTCGCCGGCTACACCCGCCTCGGCAAGGTCGAGATGATGCGCCGTCGCCTCCACGGTTCCTTGCGGACCCGCTTGACGACGACCTGTTCCGGCTGCCATGGCGAGGGCGTCGTCCTGTCGCCCGAGTGGGCGGCCCATGCAAGCCTGCGCGCCGCATTGCGGACCGGGAGCGAGGCGGGAGCCGCCGGCGCGGCGCTGGTCATCGCCGCCGCTCCGGGCGTCGCGGACGCGTTGCGCGGGGCCGCGGCAGGCGCTTGGGCGACGATCGAGCGCCGGCTTGGCCGCAAGGTCGATCTGCGCGAAGATCCGACGATGTCTGCGTCGACCTTCCGCTTGGAAACGGAGAGGAGCGCGCCGCATTGAAGAACGAAAGTCGACACCGGGATCCTGAGACCCGGATCGTCGCCGGCGGGCGGGCGCGAGCGCCTCGCCGCGCCCGTCGTTGTCCCATCTGCCGCGCCCCGTCAGCGGCGGCTTTCGACCCCTTCTGCTCGGGCCGCTGCGCCGACATCGATCTCGGCCATTGGCTGGCGGGCGACTACCGCATCCCCGCCTCGGAAAGCGGCGGGGCGGACGACGCAGAAGACGCCGGCGCGGATGAGCCGCCGTCCGCCGCGGACGAGGACCGGGGATCGAGCGGCCGGTCGGGGTAGCGGCGGCCAGCGCCGACGCCGGCGGGAAGCGGACGGGAGTGGACGGGGCAACGGCTGGACAGGCGCGCGGCTCGCCGTTATAAGGCGCATCCAGCCCGTGCAGGC
>JAEULH010000021.1 GCA_016793925.1 Rhodospirillales bacterium
TTGCGAAACGGATGAGGGTCGTTAACCGATCTGGGTAACCTCATCCGTCCCGACAGCGGCGCCGCAGAAGAAGGCTCGCCATCGTCGGGCTCCTAAGCCCACAGATCGAGGAAACCATGCTTGACGCTGGAATGAACCGGCCGTCGCGGAACGGCGCGGAGATTCTGCACGATCCCCGGCTGAACAAAATTACTGCCTTCAGCGAAGACGAGCGGGAACAGCTTGGCCTTCTGGGACTGGTACCGGAAGGATTCGATACGGAGGAACAACAGGTCGAGCGCGTACGCCACCACCTGGCGCAAAAGGATACGCCATTATCGAAGTACATCTATCTTACGGCCTTGCTCGACAACAACGAAACGTTGTTTTTTCGGGTCTTGATGTCCGACCCGGCGGCATTCATGCCGCTCGTTTATACACCGACGGTCGGCGAGGCGTGCCAGCGGTTCGGGCACATCCTGCGGCGTCCCCGCGGCCTTTATGTCTCCAGCAAGCGGCGCGGTAAGATCCGCGAGATTCTGCGCAACTGGCCCGAAACCGACGTGCGGATCATCGTCGTCACCGATGGCGAACGAATCCTCGGTCTGGGCGACCTGGGGGCCAACGGGATGGGAATCCCGATCGGCAAACTCGCCCTTTACACCTCCTGCGCCGGCGTTCCGCCGGAGGTGACGCTGCCCATTGTGCTCGACGTCGGCACCAACAACCAGGAACTGCTCGACGATCCGCTGTACCTGGGGCTGCGGCAGCCGAGGCTGCGGGGCGCCGAATACGACGACCTGATCGAGGAGTTCGTCACCGCGGTGCAGGAGGTGTTCCCCCTTTGCTGCGTCCAGTTCGAGGACTTCGCCAATCAAAACGCGATCCCTCTTCTCACCCGCTACCGCGATCGCATCTGCTGCTTCAACGACGACATCCAGGGAACGGCGGCCATCGCCGTCGCCGGCATCTTCGGAGCGCTGCGGATCAAGGGCACCCGGATGGCCGACGAGAAATTCCTCTTTCTCGGTGCCGGCTCGGCCGGAACCGGCATCGCCGATCTCCTTGTCAAGACGATGATGCAGGAGGGCCTCCCGGAAGACGAGGCGCGGCGGCGCTGCTGGTTCGTCGACAGCAAGGGACTCGTCGTCGCGAGCCGCACCGGCCTGGCCGACTTCAAGCTGCCCTACGCCCACGACCACCCGCCGGTGCCGGATTTCCTCTCGGCGATCGAGGCGCTCCGGCCGACCGCGATCATCGGCGTCAGCACCATCGCCAAAGCGTTCAATCGGGACGTGATCCGGGCGATGGCACGCCTGAACGAGCGGCCGATCATCTTTCCCTACTCCAACCCGACGTCGCGCTCGGAGTGCTCGGCCGAGGAGGCCTATGGCTGGTCGGACGGGAACGCGATCTTCGCTAGCGGCAGCCCTTTCCCACCTTACACCCTGAACGGCCGAACGCTGATGCCGGGTCAGGGCAACAACGTCTACATCTTCCCGGCGGTGGGGATGGCGGTCTATGCGACTGAAGCAAGGCGGGTGACGGATGAGATGTTCATCGTTGCGGCCCGGGCAGTCGCCGAGCAGGTGACCGAGGCGCACCTGCAGTCGGGCCTTATCTACCCGCCGATGGCGGAGATCCTCGGAACGTCGTTGCACGTGGCGAAGCGCGTCGCGTCGCACATCTTCGACGCCGGGCTCGCCGGGTTCGACAGGCCCGACCACGTCGACGAGTTGATCGAGCGCAGCGTCTACCTGCCACGTTACCGCAGCCTGATCTGAAGCAGTCACCCCCTATCTCAAGACAAATAGCCCTTCACGCTCTCCCCGGGCTCGTCCCGGGGAGCAGCGATCCCGGCTACCGCCTCCCGAACGGCCGGCGCGGCGACCCTGTGGGATTGTGAGTCGAGAGCAAAGCGAGGCGCCGGCACAAAGCGTGTGCGCCCACCTGGGCAAGCGGGGGGGATCAGCCGCGGTTCCTGAAGAGCCAGCCGTCGTTGCCGGTCTCGATGACGTCGCAGTGAAGGGTGGGCCGGGCTTGTCACCGGCGGCCCACCGTCTCCTCGTTTTGATGTGGCGCTACCGGACGCCAAGCAGTGCCAGCATGATGCCGCCGGAAATCGCTGTTCCGAACACCCCGGCGAGGTTCGGTCCCATGGCATGATAGATCAGGAAGTTGTCGGGATTAGCCTTGTTGGCGACGACGTGCGAAACGCGGGCGGCGATGGGTACGGACGCGATGCCAGCCGAGCCGAGCAACGGATTGATCTTCGACGTCATGAACATATTCATGATCTTCGCCGTCACGACGCCGGAGCCGGTGCCGAAGACGAACGCTACGAGCCCCAGAAAGACGATCTGCAGCGTCTTGACGGTGACGAACGTATCGGCGTTCATCGTCGAGCCGATGGCAAGGGTCAGTGTGATGGTGATGACGTTCATCAGCCCGCCAGCGGCTGTCCTCGCCAACCTGTCGACCATCAGCGCTTCCTTGAGCAGATTACCGAGCATGAGCATGGTGATCAGCGGGGCGACGGGCGGGAAGAACATGTTGACGATGACCGCCATGACAATCGGAAAAGCGATCTTCTCCAACCGTGTCACTTTGCGCATCGGCGGCATGCCCATCTCGCGCTCGCTTTTTGTTGTCAGCAGCCGCATCACCGGCGGCTGGATGAGCGGCATCAGCGCCATGTACGAATAGGCCGCAACCGAGATCTGCGGCAGCAGGTGCGGCGCCAGCTTCATCGTCACGAAAATCGCCATTGGCCCGTCGGCGCCACCGATGATGCCGATGGCGCCCGCCTCGTTGATAGTAAACCCGATGGCTTTGGCACCGATCAGCGCAACGAATATGCCCAGGTGAGCGCCGGCACCCAGAATTACCAGTTTGGGGTTGGCGATCATTGGCCCGAAGTCGGTCATCGCGCCGACGCCGAGGAAAATCAGCGGCGGGATGATCAGCAGAGCGACGCCCTGGTAGGCGTAATTAAACAGCCCGCCCGGTAGGATCAGATCGGAACCAGGAACATTGGAGACGACGCAGGCGAAGCCTATACCGATCAACAAAAACGGTTCGTATTTTTTTGCCAGCGCCAAATAAATCATCGTGCAGCCGATGATGATCATCGCTGCATTGCCCCACCAGAACTTTGCTGCACCGGTCTGACCAGCAAGAGTCTGGAGAAAAAGTATGGCTTGTTCCCACATTTCAGGATCTCCAGATTTTTTCTAGTGGCCAGACTTAAGGTCTTGGTCGGAGACCTCGCCGAGCTGGTTCAGGTGCGGGAAAGCCGCTAGCACGATGCCGATACCGCCGATGATGATGAAGCTTAGAAAGAAGTCGATGGCGCTCAGGATGAGCGCGCCTTCGAGCGTGTCGGGAATCATGATGGAGCGAGCCTCTTCTTTATTGATTTCTAACACCCCCCGAATAGAACGGCCGCGATCAGATCGGAGAAGGCTGCCGCCTTTGAGCAGCATCGATCATGTCGTTAACCGCCTTGAACACGTCGCTTAGCCGAAGGACGCCGACGATTGCATCGCCGCGCATTACCAGCAGCGAAAGGTGCCGGCCGCGGGTCAGTCGATGTACGGCAAGATCGAGCGGTGCCGTTTCTTCGATAATCTCCTCCTTCGTGGGTTCTCGCAGCAGGTCTTCGACCCTGATCGACCGCGCCCTCTCAGCAAGATCGGCGCGCAGCCATTGGCTCCACAGGAGGCGGTCGTCAACCTTCCCGAACGGATCGATCGGAGGTTCGTAATGGGGCTTGAGGCCGTTCAGCACGTCCCATAACGAGAGCTTGCCGACCACGCGGCCATCCGGCGTTTGTACGAGGACGCCCCGATCCCGCGGGCGCGACGGATCTGCTGGCGTACCCATCATTGCCTGCGCCAGCGCCTTGATGACATCCTGCAACGACGC
>JAEULH010000024.1 GCA_016793925.1 Rhodospirillales bacterium
CTCACCGAGACGTCGCGCCGGGCTTCGGCGCTGCCGGGGTTGTCGGCGGCAAGACGCCTTGCCAGCGCCAGGCTCTCCTCGTAAGCGTCCTTCGCCCCTGCCAGAACCCCGCTCTCAACCAGAACGTCGCCGAGCTTCTCCAGGCTCCCCGCGACGTCGCGCCGGGCTGCGGCGCTGCCGGGGCTGTCGGCGGCGAGACGCAATGCCAGCGCCAGGACCTCCTCGTAGGCGGCCTTCGCCCCGGCCAGATGCCCGCCGGCAACCAGGACATTGCCGAGCTTGCTGAGGCTCACCGAGACGTCGCGCCGGGCTTCGGCGCTGCCGGGGTTGTCGGCGGCGAGACGCCTTGCCAGCGCCAGGCTCTCCTCGTAAGCGGTCCTCGCCCCGGCCAGATCCCCGCCTTGAACCAGGACATTGCCGAGCTCGCTGTCCGCCGCGGCGCGCTCGCGCTCGGTAGAGGCCGCGGCCGCGGCGGCGCGGGCAGCGTCGTGGGCGCCACGCAGATCGCCGGCTTCGGCGCGCAGCCGGGCGAGGAACACGCAGGTCGAGAAATCGGTGGGCTCCAGGCGATAGGCCTGCTCGTAGGCGGCCAGCGCCCGCGTCGTGTCGACCCCGGTTGCCAGCGCGCCGAGCCGGCGCCACTTCTCCGCCGCCTCCGCCTCCGCCGCCCGGGCCTGATGCTCGAGCGCGGCGAAGGCCTCGGGCAGGTCGCCGGCGGCCAGATCGCGGGCGGCCTCCCGGGCCGGCTTGCTGTCCTCGGCGACGAGGCCGGAGACCGCGCCCTTGCGCGCGGCCTCCGCCTCCGCGTCCAGGGGCGCACCCTGGCCCTTGCGCAGTTCGGCGAGGATCGCTTCGGCCTGGGCTTTCTGTTCCGCCTTCAACTCGTCCAGTTGCCGCTGGAGCGCCGCCTGACCTTCCTCCGTAGCCGGGTCATGCGAACGGCCGACAATGACGTCCACGCCTTGGCGAAGCCCGTCGACGATGTCGAAGGCCCACTGAAGGCCGAGGCCAATCAGCACAAGCGCGACCAGGGGCGCGATGATCAGCGAAAGCCGGTCGGGCAGGCGGTGCACGCGGCGCCCGAGCCAGCCCGGCAGCAGGTCGATCAGTCGGTCCCTGACCCAGCCGGCGATCGCGCGCGCGTTCATGCCTCCCCCTCCAGGGGCAGCTTAGCATCGTCGTCTCGTGCGACAAGCCCGGTGGATCGCCACGCGCCTCGCGGCGCTCGCGATGACGATTACTCGTTGATT
This sequence comes from Rhodospirillales bacterium, assembly GCA_016793925.1. GTDB lineage: Bacteria > Pseudomonadota > Alphaproteobacteria > Rhodospirillales > Defluviicoccaceae > JAEULH01. Next base: position 1,251 of record JAEULH010000024.1, read on the forward strand.
TTGCTCATAGATCGTCATTGCGAGGCGGCGCAGCCGACGAAGCAATCCATGCCCCGAACACCGGATCGCCACGCGCCTCTCGGCGCTCGCGATGACGCTAACTTGTTGATATCACGTACAGATCGTCATTGCGAGGAGGCATAGCCGACGAAGCAATCCATGCCTCCGGGCACTGGATCGCCACGCGCCTCGCGGCGCTCGCGATGACGATTACTCGTTGATTTTGCTCATAGATCGTCATTGCGAGGAGGCGCAGCCGACGAAGCAATCCATGCCTCCGGGCACTGGATCGCCACGCGCCTCGCGGCGCTCGCGATGACGTTAATCTTGCTAATTTCGCGCACATGCCGTCATTGCGAGGCGGCGTAGCCGACGAAGCAATCCACGCCTCCGGGCACTGGATCGCCACGCGCCTCGCGGCGCTCGCGATGACGCTACCTTATAGATTATCCACATATGTTGTCATTGCGAGGCGGCGTAGCCGACGAAGCAATCCATGCCTCCGGGCACTGGATCGCCACGCGCCTCGCGGCGCTCGCGATGACGTTAATCTTGCTAATTTCGCGCACATGTCGTCATTGCGAGACGGCGCAGCCGACGAAGCAATCCATGCCTCCGGGCACTGGATCGCCACGCGCCTCTCGGCGCTCGCGATGACGTTAATCTTGCTAATTTCGCGCACATGTCGTCATTGCGAGGCGGCGTAGCCGACGACGCAATCCATGCCCCGAACACCGGATCGCCACGCGGCGCGGCAACGCCCTCACCCCGACCCTCTCCCGCCAGCGGGAGAGGGAGGCAAGGAGCAAGGGGCGACGCGAAGAGGGGCTTGGGCGAGCTCAGACGTTGAAGCGGAACAGCATGATGTCGCCGTCGCGTACGAGGTAATCGCGGCCCTCGGAGCGCATCCTGCCGGCGTCGCGGACCTTCTGCTCGCTGCCCAGGGCGAGGAGATCGTCGTAGCTCATGGTCTCGGCACGGATGAAGCCACGCTGGAAATCGGTGTGGATGACCCCGGCCGCCTCGGGCGCCTTGGCCCCGCGGCGCACGGTCCAGGCGCGCGACTCCTTCGGCCCGGCGGTGAAGAAGGTGAGCAGGTCGAGCAGGTGGTAGCCGGCGCGAATGATCCGGGCGAGGCCCGTCTCGGCGAGGCCGAGGCTTTCCAGATAGGCGAGCCGGTCCTGGTCGCCGGCCAAGGCGACGAGTTCGGCCTCGATCCCGGCCGAGACGATCACGGCCTCGGCGCCGCGCTCGCTTGCGCGGACACGGGCCGCCGCCGTCCAGGCGTTGCCGGCGGCCGCCTCGTCCTCGCCGACGTTGCAGACATAGAGCACCGGCTTGGCGGTCAGGAGCTGCAGCGAGCGGAAGGCCTTCGCCTCCTCGTCGGAAACCTCGAGGCTGCGCGCCGGCGCCCCGCCCTGCAACGCCGCGAGCGCCCGTTCGGCGACCGCCAGAGCCGCCCTGGCCTCGGCGTCGTTGCCGCGGGCGCGCTTGACCAGCCCGGCCGTGCGCCGCTCGAGGCTCTCCAGGTCGGCCAGCATCAGCTCGGTTTCGACGATCTCCGCGTCGCGGATGGGATCGATGTCGCCCGCGACGTGGATCACGTTGTCGTCGGCAAAGCAGCGCAGGACGTGGATGATCGCATCGACCTCGCGGATGTGGGCGAGGAACTGGTTGCCGAGCCCTTCGCCGCGGCTGGCCCCGGCGACGAGGCCGGCGATGTCGACGAACTCGAGCTGGGTCGGGACGGTTCTGGCCGATGCCGAGATCGCGGCGATCCGCTCCAGCCGCGGATCGGGCACCGGAACCCGGCCGACATTGGGCTCGATGGTGCAGAAAGGAAAATTGGCCGCCGCCGCGGCGGCGGTGGCGGTCAAGGCATTGAACAGGGTCGATTTGCCGACGTTGGGCAGGCCGACGATGCCGCAGTTAAATCCCACGCTCAGTTCCCACGTTAGGCCTCATCTAGGCCTCATTCTCACGACCCGCCCCCGTTCGCCCCGGTGAGTCCGGCCCGGCGCCGTCGGCGCTCGTCCGGCCGTCGCCCTGGCCCGGTTCGCGTTCTCTCTTCGGCGGACGCACGGCGAGCGCGACCTTGCTCATGAAGGCCTGGCCGTCGCCGCCGACGAGCAGCGGCGCGTACGCCGCGAGCGCGTCGAGCAGTGGCTCCAGCCACACCTTGTCGGCCTTGGCGAAGTCGTCCAGCACATGATCGGCGACGTCGCCCGAGGTCCGCGGTCGGCCGACGCCGAGCCGGACGCGGGCGTAGTCGGGACCGATGTGGGCGTGAATGCTCCGCAAACCGTTGTGCCCGGCATGGCCGCCGCCGACCTTCAGCCGCACCTTGCCGGTGGCGAGGTCGATCTCGTCGTGGAAGACGACGATGTCGCCCGGCGGGATCTTGAAGAACGAGGCCGCGGCGGCGACCGCCTGGCCGGACACGTTCATGAACGTCATCGGCTTCAGCAGCATGACCGGGCGGCCGGCGAGGACGCCGTCGGCGAGATGGGCGCGGAACTTGGCGCGGAAGGGCGCAAAGCCGTGGCGCGCCGCGATGGCGTCGATCGCCATGAAGCCGATGTTGTGCCGGTTACCGGCGTAGGTCGGCCCGGGGTTGCCGAGGCCGACAATCAGGTACCGGTCCGCCGGCATCTCCGCTCCTCGCGCCTCCGCCGACGCGGTCAGCCACGACCGCCAGCGGCTCGACAGGACCGCGCGCTCAGGCCGCCGGCGTCGACCCGGCTGCCTCCGTGCCGGCACCCTCCTCGGCTTCCGCCGATGCGGTTTCGACGGTCGGCGCCGCGATCACCGCGATCGTCGCGTCGGGCTCGCCCGCAAGCGCCGCTCCGGCCGGCAGCGGCAGCGCCTCGGCGTGGACCACGTCGCCGATCTCCATGCCGGCGAGGTCGACGTAGATGGCCTGCGGGATCTCGCCCGGCGTGCAGATCAACTCGACCTCGTGCTGGACGATGTTGAGCACGCCGCCGCGCTTGAGGCCGGCGCTCTGGGCCTCGTTCTGGAACACCACCTCGACCTCGACGGCGATGCGGGTGGTCGCGCTGAACCGCATGAAGTCGACGTGGATCGGCTTGCCGCTCACCGGATCGGTCTGCACCTCGCGCGGCAGAACCCGCTGCTTCTTGCCGTCGACCGCAATCTCGAACACGCGCGACATGAACCCGTGCTGGCGCAGGTGCTTGTGGAGGTCGGCCGCCGGGATGGTGATCATGGCCGAGGGTTCCTTGTTGCCGTAGATGACGGCCGGGATGCGGCCGTCGCGGCGCGCTTGGCGGGCTCCGCCGCGACCCGCCTCCGGGCGCGCCTCGGCGGCAAGTGTGACGACGTCGGACATTGGGGCGCTCTCCTTCGTGATGTCTGCCGTGTCGGCGTGCGGGTTCGCCGCCGCGCCTGGCCGGCCGTTACCTGATCCCGTGACTCTCAGTCAAACAGGCTCGAGACAGAACTTTCCTCGCTGATGCGGAGCATCGCTTCGGCCATGAGCGGGGCGATGCTGAGATGCTCGATGTTGTGCGCGACCCGAACCGCCTCGGTCGCGACGATGCTGTCGGTGATCGTCAGAATCTCGATCGGCGAAGCGCTGACGCGGGCCACCGCGCCGCCCGAGAGCACGCCGTGGGTCGCATAGGCCGCCACGCTCGCCGCGCCGGCCGCCATCAACGCCGCGGCCGCGTTGCACAGGGTGCCCGCGGAGTCGACGATGTCGTCGATGAGAATGCAGCGCCTGTCTTTGACATCGCCGATGACGTGCATCACCTCCGAGACGCCGGCCCGCTCGCGCCGCTTGTCGACGATGGCGAGGTTGCTGCCGAACCGCTTGGCGATGGTCCGAGCGCGGAAGACACCGCCGATGTCCGGCGAAACGATCATCAGGTCGTCCGAATTGAAGCGCCGGCCGATGTCCTTGGTGAACTCCGGCGCGCTGTAGAGATTGTCGAGCGGGATGTCGAAGAAGCCCTGGATCTGTCCGGCGTGGAGATCGACCGTCAGAACCCGGTCGGCGCCGGCGACCGTGATCAGGTTCGCCACCAGCTTCGCCGAGATCGGCGTGCGCGGCCCGGATTTGCGATCCTGCCGGGCATAACCGAAATAGGGGATCACGGCGGTGATCCGCCGTGCCGAACCGCGGCGCAGCGCATCGAGCGTGATCAGCAGTTCCATGAGGTTGTCGTTGGCCGGATAGGACGTCGACTGAACGACAAAGACATCCTCGCCGCGCACGTTCTCCTGAATCTCGACAAAGACTTCCATGTCCGAGAAGCGGCGGATGGTGGCCTTGGCGAGCGGCAGGTTGAGGTAGGCGGATATGGCCTCAGCAAGCGGCCGGTTGCTGTTGCAGGCGATGATTTTCATTGGCTGTCGACGGAACCTGAAACTCGCTCGGGCGCAGCGCCCGACGCGCGGGCCCAGCGGCTTCGCTCGCCCCTCGCAAAGAACGCGGACTATATCGGCCGCATCGCCCGGTTGCAAACGTCGAGGCCGCCTGTGCCGACAAAAATGCAGCCAATCACATGATCATGCAGGTGGCCATGCCCGCCAGGATGGTGAAGGCAATGAGGAAGAGGATGTACGGCATCGCGCTCAGCCGCCGACCAGCGCAATGGCCGAAAGGCCGCGGCCGTAGTCGCCGCCGCCCGCCAGCGTCGTTCGCCGGTAGCTGAAGAAATTGTCGGCATCGCCGGCGGTGTCGTCGGCGAGCACCTCGACGGCGTCGAGCGCCAGCGCCGCCAACCTGCGGCGAACGTAGCCGGCGAGATCGAACAGGTAGTGGCCATCGCGCGTCGCCGGCGCAAACAGCGCCCCCGTATCGGCCTCGTCCGTGACGAACGCGGCGCGAAAGTCGGCGGCGACTTCGTAGGACTGCTGCTGGATGCACGGTCCGACCGCGGCCGAGATGCCGTCCGTCCGCGCCCCCAGCGCTGTCATCGCGGCGACTGCGGCCTCGAGGACCCCGGCCTTGGCGCCGCGCCAACCGGCGTGGGCAGCGCCGATCACGCCTGCCTCGGCGTCGGCGAGAAGAACCGGCGCGCAGTCGGCGGTGAGCACGCCGAGAACGACCCCCGGCGTGCGGGTCACGAGCGCGTCGACCTGGGGCCGCGCCGCCCCGGCCGGCCACGGCCGGTCGACGACCTCGACCCGCGCGGAGTGGACCTGGCAGGCGGTGACCAGGGCGTCGGCGGCGAAACCGAGCCGGTCGGCCGCGCGCGCTCGGTTGATGGCGACTCTTTCGGGTTCGTCGCGTGAACCGAGGCCGCAGTTCAGGCTGTCGTAGGGTCCGCGGCTGACGCCGCCGCGACGGGTGAAGAAGCCGTGGCGAGTGTCGGCGGCGGCGTCAAGGATCCCGGCGGAGCGCATCATCATGGCCATGATATCGGGTGGCAGCGCGTCTGCGCCAGTGAAAGCCGCTCAGGGCAGGCGGCCGCTGTCCATGCTCTTGCCGTTCAAGCCGGCCGCCACCGGGCGGGCGCGCGGCGGCCGATCGGGCTTCGCCTTCGTCGTCCGCGTCACCGGCGGCGAAAGACCGATCACGGTGTCGCCGGGCTCCGCCAGCGCCCGTTCGCGCTGGGTGGAGAAGACGAGCTCGCCGGACGCGCGTACGACAACCAGCATCTCCGAGCCTTCCGGCCGGCCGTCCGTGTAGTCGTCGAACGTGTATTCGTCGGTCAGGCGCGTTTTCTGAAAGTTCCAGCCCTCTTCGTGAAGCTTCATCAGGTCCTCGTAGCTCCGTCCGGAGCGGAACAGGGTCCGGCCGCGCAGGGTGAAGGACACGCCGTGCGGATCGTCTTCGTCGCCGCGCTCGATGCCGAGCTGAAAGACGTTGGTCCGGCCGAACTCGGGCGCGAAGTCGGTGCAAACGAGGGCGTTGTAATCGTCGTTGGAAGATACGGCGATCAGGTAGCCGTAAGGGTTGAGGTCGAGCCGATGCTCGGTCGCCTCCGACAGGATCTCGCCGTAATAGATGGGAATCTCGCCGAAGCGCGCGCTACGCAGGTGCAGCCAGTTCCGATCGGCGAGCTTCACCGGCACGTCCAGTTCGCGCAAGGTGCGAGCGAGTTCGACGCTCCACGGCGAGGCCCCGACGATGAGGACGCCGGGGCGGCTGGCGGTCGCCAACCCGAGGCGGCGAGCCAGCCAGCCGATGCTGAAGCCGTGGGCGACGACCGTCGCGAAGACGATCGCGAAGGCAAGGACGATAAGCTGCCCGCCGTCGGGGTAGCCGGCGTTGACAAGAGCCGTTCCGAAAAAGCCGCAGATGGCGACGGCGACGATGCCGCGTGGCGCGATCCAGCCGACCAGGAGCTTTTCCCGCCAGGTCATCTCGGTGCCGATCGTGCTGAGCCACACCGTCAGCGGCCGGGCGACAAAGAGGATCGCGGCGACGAAGGCGGCGACCCGCCAGTCGACGCCGCCCAGCATGTCGCGGCTGAGGGTGGCGGTCAGGACGACGAAAACGGCAGAGACGAGAATGATCGCGATGTTCTCCTTGAACCGGCGAACCTCCTCGATGCTGTGCACCCGCGAGTTGGCCAGGGTGATGCCCATCGCCGTGACCGAGAGCAGGCCCGCCTCCTCGTGGATCATGTTCGCCGCCTCGTAGCAGGCGAGCACCAGGGCGAGGATGACGGGCGCCTTGAGGAACTCCGGCACCCAGCCGCGGCGGAACGACCAGGCCATGGCCCGTCCGCCGCCATAACCGATCGCGCCGGCCATGGCCGCCGAAGCGGTGAGCCAGGCCGCATTACCGGCAAAGGTGAGATCGGCGCCGGTGAAGGTGGCGTATTCGAACACGAGAACCGCGAGCAGGGCGCCGATCGGATCGTTGATAATGCCTTCCCACTTGAGGATGGCGGCCGGCCGCTGCGCCAGTCTGGCCTGGCGCAACAGCGGGATGATCACGGTCGGACCGGTGACGACGAGGACGCCGCCGAACAGAATCGCGACCGGCCACGACAGCTCGACGATGTAGTGCGCGGCGAGGCAGTTGAGGATCCAGCCGACAGGCACGCCGATGAAGACGAGCTGGCGCACCCCCCGGCCGATGCCGCGCAGCTCGCGAAAATTCAGGCTGAGGCCGCCCTCGAAGAGGATGACCGCCACGGCAAGGGCGATCACCGGCTGGAGAAAGGCGCCGAAGTCGAGCGTCGGCGAAAGGACCCCGAAGACGGGGCCGGCGAGCAGGCCGGCAACGCTCATGAGCACGATAGCCGGCAGGTTGAACCGCCACGCCAGCCACTGAGAGCCGATTCCGAGCACGCCGATCAGCGCGACCTTGAAGACGAGGCCCTCGTTCACGCAGCCGTTCCTTTCGCACACCTGCCCGCAAACGAGCGGCTCCTGCCTGCACCGTCGCCGAAGCACCGTAGAGCATGCCGGAAACCTCGGCACCCCGGCTTATATTAGATGGACGACGCCGGCCGCCAGTGGACGCGCCTCCTTTCGATGCGCCGCCGCGACGATATGCCGGGAGGACACCACCGGCGATCATGGACGACTTCGAAAGCTACGACGCCCTCGCCCTGGCGGCCCTCGTTCGCGACCGGCAGGTTTCGGCCGAAGAGCTGGTCGCCGCCGCGATCGGCCGCATCGAGGCGCGGAACCCGCAGCTCAACGCCGTCGTTCTGCGCCTCGACGACAGCGCCCGCGAGGCTGCCCGGGCGTTCGACCGGAGCCGCGGCGAGGCGGATCATGGCGCCTTCGCCGGGGTGCCCTTCCTCCTCAAGGATCTGATCGCCACCTGCGCCGCCACGCCCACGACCGCGTCCTGCCGGCTCCTCTCGGATCGTCTTGCCGCAGCCGACAGCGAACTCGTCGCCCGCTACCGCCGCGCCGGGCTGATCTTCGCTGGCAAGACCAACACGCCCGAATTCGGCATCCTCCCGGTCACCGAATCGCGGCTGCGCGGCCCCGCCCGCAACCCGTGGAACTTGGCGTTCAACGCCGGCGGCTCGAGCGGCGGTACGGCTGCCGCGGTCGCCGCCGGCATGGTTCCGGCCGCCCACGGTTCGGACGGCGGCGGCTCGATCCGGATCCCGGCCTCCTGCTGCGGCCTGTTCGGGCTGAAGCCGACGCGCGGGCGAATTCCAATGGGGCCCGTCATCGGCGACCTGCTGTCGGGCTTTGTCCAGGAGCACGTGATAACCCGCAGCGTCCGCGACAGCGCGGCCCTGCTCGATGCGACCTGCGGCGCCGACGCCGGGGCGCCCTACGCCGCTCCCCCGGCGACCGGACCATTTCTCGCCGAGGTCGGCCGCGAACCGGGCCGCTTGCGCATCGCCTGGACCGCGAAGGCCCTCCTCGGCAACGCCACCCACCCGGAGTGCCGGGCGGCGGTGGAGGACGCGGCGCAGGTGTGCGCCGCGCTCGGCCATGACGTCGAGGAGGCGGCGCCGGCGCTCGACGTGGCGAAGCTTGTCCGCACGTTTCTCGTCATCGGCACCGTCGACGCCGGCCTGACGTTCAAGGCCGCGGTCGCTTCGGCCGGGCGGAGGGTTCGCTTCGACGATTTGGAGCCGCAGTCATGGCTGCTGGCGACCATCGGCAGACGCCTCGGCGCGATCGAATTCGCCGAAGCGCAGGAAGCGGCGCGCCTGGCCGGCCGAGCCATGGCCCGGTTCCTCACCGACTTCGACCTGCTGTTGACCCCGACGATGGCCTACCCGCCCCTGCGCGTCGGCGAGCTCAAGGTCACGCCGGCGCAGGCGGCGGCCGTCCGCGTCTTGCGGCGGGTGCCGATCAGCCGGGTCCTCGATCGCATCCTCGATGTCCTCGCCGGCTCGGCGTTCGAGGCCACGGCGAACACCATGCTGTTCAACATGACCGGTCAGCCCGCGATGTCGATGCCGCTGTTCTGGACGAGCGACGGCCTCCCGATCGGGGTGCAGTTCGCCGCCCGCTTCGGCGCCGAGGCGACGCTGCTGCGCCTCGCCGCCCAGCTCGAAGCGACGCGGCCCTGGTTCTTGCGCCGCCCGACCCTGCCATGACCCGAACCCGACGAACGGTCAACGGGGCCGTCGGTCGGGTCGGGTCAGCGCGAACAGGCCGCGGGGGCGAAAAACGAGAACGACAGCAAGAAGGGTGAAGACCGCGATATCGCGGGCGGCGACGGGAAGGTAGGCGGACCAGAACGTTTCGATTCCGGCGACGAGGAGGCCGCCGATCATTGCGCCCGGCAGCGACCCGATGCCGCCGGCGACCGCCGCGGTCAGGGCCTTGAAACCGAGCATCGTGCCCATGGTGAAGCCGACGCCGCCGTAGTGAAGGGCGATGATGGCGCCGGCGATGCCGGCGTACGCGCCGCTGACGATGAAGGTCAATGACACCGTCCGGCTCACGTCGATGCCGCACAGCGCCGCCATGTCGGCGTCATCGGCGCAGGCCCGCCAGGCCCGACCGAGGCGGCTGCGCCGGACGGCCTGCAGGAGGGCGGCAAAAAGCGCGGCAGTCGCAACGACGACGGCGATCTTGGCGACGGTAACGGTCACCGCGACGTGGCCGCCGACATCGACGACGATCGGATCGTTGAGCACCGGCTGCAGCCAGCGATCGCGCGCCCCCTGGGCCAGGCGGACCGCCTCCTGCAGCGCAATGGCAAGGCCGACCGTGGCGATCAGCGCCGCCTGGGACGGGCTCTTGCGAAGCGGGCGAAAGATCGCGCGCTCGCTGGCCCAGCCATAGACGGCGGCGATGGCAGCCGCCAGCGCGGCGGCGACCACGACGCTCACGCCGACGCCGCTGCCGGCGAGCGCCGTTGAGATCGCGGCGGCGCTGGCATGAACCGAGACCAGCGCCGCGTAGGCGCCGACCATCGCCAGTTCGCCGAACGCCATATTGATGCGCGATATGATGGCGAAGACGAGCGTATAGGCGACGGCGAGCAGGCCGTAGACGGATCCCGCGACGAGCGCGTTGATGGTTTGCTGCAAGGCGTAATCGACGGCTCCAAAACCGGCGCCGACCGCGTCGGCGGCGGCGTTGCGGACGGCAGCCTGCGTCTCGAAGCGACCGAGCCAGAAACGGCGGAGCATGAACAGTTCGACGTCGCCAAGCTCGCCTTTGCGGTCCGTTGCAACCTCGACCAGTTCGCCGCGATCCGGAGCAAAGCCGCCGCCGGCGAACCGGCATCGCACCCAATGCTCCGTCGCGGTGTTCCCGTCCGGGCCGAGCCTGTAGCGGACGATAACGCCGTGGCGATCGTCCGGATCGCTTTGAGCCGGCAACGCCTGGACGGCGGCAGTCCGCGCCTCCGGGTCGACGGCGGCGACCACGTCGCGGCAGATCCCCGCCTGCTCGCCGTCGGGGCCGCTGCAGCCGACGACAACGAGCGCCGCCAGCAACGCGATTCGACCCGGCCGCAACGCGGCGGTAGAGACGCCTGCAGTCTTCGCTGCCTCCATTTGCGTTATCGCTGGCGGTGAAACCGATGCCGTGTACACTGATTTGGCTAAACAGGGGCTAGCCGCTGACAGCGGAGCGCGGACAAACCCCGCCACTATCTGCCAGGGGAAGACGCCCATGCGGCAGTTCATTCGCCATCCCGCGGATGTTGCGATCGAGGTGACCGCCGGCCACCAGCTTGATCACGCGCCCAGACACAGCCGCAACGTCGGCATCGGCGGCCTCGCCTTCCAGTCGGATCGGGCGCTTGCGGCGGGGATGATCATCGATCTCCGCATCCCGCTGCTGCGGCCGCCTTTCGAGACCACCGCCCGCGTCGTCTGGTGCGACGCCACGGACGACGGCTGGGAGCTTGGCGTCGAGTTCCTCCACCCCGACGACGCCTTCCGCGCCCGGATGGTCGAACAGATCTGTCACATCGAGGATTACCGCAGGAGCGTCGAGCGCAGCGAGGGCCGGGCGTTGACGGCGGAACAGGCGGCAATGGAGTGGATCGGCAAATACGCTTCCGAGTTCCCCGAAGGCGGCGTCGACGACAGCGAGGGTGCCTAGCGAGGCCAGTGGAGCCTTCGCCGGACCGGGCTCAGGCCCGCCGCCAGCGGGTGCCATCCGGACGATCTTCGAGGACGACGCCGTGCCCGTCCAGCTCGCTTCGGATCCGGTCGGCGGCGGCGAAATCCCTGGCCTTGCGCGCCGCCGCGCGCGCTTCGATGCGCGCCTCGATCCAGCCGGCCTCCGGCCCCTCGCCGTCGGCGCTGTCGGCGGCGCCATGAAGCCAGGTCGCCGGATCGGCCGACAGGAGGCCGAGCAGTCGCGCGCTGGCGCAAAGCCGCGCTCCCAGCGCAGGTTTGTTGACGTCCGCGGCCTTGTTGAGCGCGTTCAACAGCTCGTGCAGCGCGGCCAGCGCCTGCGGCGTGTTGAGGTCGTCCTCGAGCCCCGCCTGGACCGCACCGTCCGGCTCGGCCTCCAGGTCGTACGTCCCGGCCGCAGCCAGAGCGGTGTAGAACCGATCCAGCGCCCGCTTCGCCCGCGCCAACGCGGCTTTGGTGAAATCCAGCGGCTGGCGGTAGTGGGTCTGCAGCAGAAGGAAGCGGATCGCTTCGCCGGGCGCCTCGGCGAGCAGGTCGTGGACGGTGTAGAAGTTGCCGAGGCTCTTCGCCATCTTCTCGCCTTCGCTCATCAGGTAGCCGTTGTGCAGCCAGACCCGCACGAACGGCCGGCCGTCGTGGGCGCAGGTGCTTTGCGCGAGTTCGTTCTCGTGGTGGGGAAAAATCAGGTCCTGGCCGCCGCCGTGGATATCGAAGGTCTCGCCGAGATAGCGTGCGCTCATCGCCGAGCACTCGATATGCCAACCCGGGCGACCCCGCCCCCAGGGGCTGTCCCATCCCGGCTCATCGTCGACGGACGGCTTCCACAGGACGAAGTCGCGAGGCCCCCGCTTGTACGGCGCGACCTCGACACGGGCGCCGGCGATCATCTCCTCGACGTCGCGGCGCGACAGGCGACCGTAGGCCGGCATCGAGCTGACGTCGAACAGGACGTGGCCGTCGGCGGCATAGGCGTGGCCGCGCTCGACCAGCGCCGCGATCATCGCAGCCATGTCGCCGATGTGGTGGGTCGCGCGCGGCTCGACGCTCGGCGCGAGACAGCCGAGAGCCGCCATGTCGCGGTTGTAGGCGTCCGCGGTTCTTGCCGTGATCGCCTCGATCGGCTCGCCGCTCGCGCGATGCGCGGCGATGATCTTGTCATCGACGTCGGTGATGTTGCGGACGTACTTGACGTGATCCTCGCCGTAGATCCGCCGCAACAGTCGGAACAATACGTCAAAGACCACCGCCGGGCGGGCGTTGCCGACGTGGGCATAGTCGTAGACGGTCGGTCCGCAGACGTACATCCGCACCGCGGCCGGATCGATCGGGACGAAGGGTTGCTTCGCACCATCCATGGTATTGTATAAGGAGAGGTTCATTGTACCATCAATTCGCAACAACCGTGGGGCAACTCTACAAGTGACGGTGGCGGTGACCCGTTCGTGTTTGCGCATTGCTCCGGCCGCCGGCCCGGGCGCGGCGGCGCCCACCGGGGCTAGGCGCACTCTTCGCGACGGCGTTGTCAAGACCGAAGTGGCCATCGGCCGGCTCCGATCCCGCACGGGAGGCGACTCGCGCCGCGGCCTCGGGAGCGATAAGCAGCGAGGGCGACCATGACCTCGCTGCGGGCGATGTACGTCGACTTTTTCCATCTCAGCGAGCCGCCGTTCTCAATCGCGCCCAACCCGCATTACCTGTTCATGAGCTCGCGCCACCGCGAGGCTTTGGCGCATCTGATCTACGGCGCGTCGGGGGGCGGCTTCGTCCTGCTGACCGGCGAGGTGGGAACCGGCAAGACAACCTTGTGCCGCTGTCTCCTCGAGCAACTGCCGGAGACATGCGACATCGCCGTCATCTTCAACCCGAAGCTCACCGCGAGCGAAATGCTGGCCGCGATCTGCGACGAGTTCGAACTCGTCTACCCGACGACGGATACCAGCATCAAGACCTACGTCGACATCCTCAACGCCTTCCTCCTTCGTCGCCATGCGGAAGGGCGAACGGCGGTCCTGGTCCTCGATGAGGCGCAAAACCTGACGCCCGACGTGCTTGAGCAGATGCGGCTGCTGACCAACCTCGAGACGAACGAGCAGAAGCTCCTGCAGATCATCATGATCGGCCAGCCCGAGCTGCGGATGATGCTGGACCGACCGGAGCTGCGCCAGCTCGCCCAGCGGATCACGGCCCGCTACCACCTCGTCGGCCTGACCCCGGCCGAGACGTCCGAATACGTCCTGCATCGCCTGCGCCAGGCCGGTGGCCGCGAAACGCTGATTCGCAAGAGCGCGCTTCCGCTCCTCTATCGCTTGAGCGGCGGTATCCCGCGCCTGATCAACGTGATCTGCGATCGGGCGCTGCTTGGCGCCTACATTCAGGGCGAGAGCGCAGTGATGCGCCGCACCTTGCGCACGGCGGCCGAGGAAGTGTTCGGCCGGCCGGAGAAGCGGGCGGAAACCGCAAACCCGCTGATCGACCGCCTGGTCACGATCACGACGGTGGTGGTCGGCGGGATCGGCCTGGCCGCGGCGATCTATTTCCTTGGCCCGGAGCCGCTGCGCGACACCCTCGGTCTCAGCTCTGTGGAGCATGGCAGCGCCGTCATGGACGCCGGCCAGCCGCTCCAGCACTGACGCGGAAGAGAGCGCCCGGTGTCGTACATTCTCGAGGCAATCCGGCGATCGGAAGAAGAGCGGCGCAAGCGGATCGTCCCCAGCGTTTCGACCATCCACGCCGGACCGAAGGCCCGCCCGACGATCGGCACACGATCCGGGGCGGTCATGATCCTCGCCGCCGGCGCTGGCTTGGCGGTCGCCCTCGTCATGGCCGCGCGGTCGTGGCCGTGGCCGGGATCGGGCGATGAGATGGTGGCGCACAGCGAGGCGCAGGCCGTCGCGCCGGCGCCGGCCGGCGATGTGGCGACGACGACGCCGGCCGGTGACGTCGCCGCGCGCGCTACCCAGCCGGCGCCGCCGGAGGAGAACGCGCCCACCCTCTCGCAAACCGTGCCGCCGCCGCGGCCACCGGATGCGGCCGCCACGGCCGCGACGGCAACGCCCGGACAGGCCCGCGAGCCGGACGCGGGTGCTGGCGCCGGCGAGAGGAAAACCGAGCACAAGAAGCAGCCGCGAACGCCCTATTCCGCGTCCGCGTCCGCGGCCCCGCCGGCGCGACAAGCGAAGGCCGTCGGTCCGCGCGTCGCTCAGCCGCCTCTTGGCCCGGTCGAAAGCGGTGACGGTCCGCAGAACCCGCTGCCGGCGCCGACCTCCGAGCCGGCGCCCGAGATCGTCAGCGCCACGGCGCTGGCCGAGCTCCCGGAGACCGTGCAGCGCGCTCTTCCCGATATCGCGATCACCCTGCATCGATATGCCGCAACGCCGCCGGCGCGGATGATTCGGGTCAACGGGCGCACGGCGCGCGAGGGCGATGCGTTGACCGAGCACCTCAGCGTCGCCGAAATTACCCGCAACGGCGTGGTCTTCACCATCGACGACCAACGCTTCTACATGGACGCGTTCCAGAACTGGCAGGCGAAGCGCGGCTCCTGACCGACGGCGGTCGGGCGCGAACGGCTTTCAGGCGAGTTCGCCCCGCAGTCGCCGCTCGGCAGTCGTCCGGCCGATAATCGGCAGCAACGCCTTCAACTCCGGGCCATGCTCGACGCCGGTCAGGGCAAGGCGCAGCGGCAGAAACAGCGCCCGACCGCCGCGCCCGGTGTCCGCCTTGAGGCGGCGCGTCCATGACCCCCACGTCTCCTCGTTCCACGGTTCCGGCGGAAGCAGGGCGGCGGCGTGCGCGACAAAATCAGCCTCGGCGACCACCGGCTGGATCGGCGCGAAGCAGACCTGGTGCCACAGGCGCGCGTCGCTGAGACGGTGCAGGTTGGGCCGGATCGCCTCCCAGAAACGGGCGTCGGCCCTTTCCAGGCCCATGCAGCACAGCTGGCGGGCGACGGCGGGATAGGGCATGTGCTGGACGACGCGCTCGTTGAAGCGCTCGAGCTGGTCGAGGTCGAACTTCGGCGTCGCCCGGCCGTACCGCGGCAATTCGAAATCCTCGGCCAACGCCGCGAGGCTGTCGCCGGCGACGGGCGGAGCGCCGGTGCCCAGCATCGCCAGGTAGGCGTTGAGCGCCATGGGCTCGATCCCGGCGTCGCGGAGCGACGCCACCGTGATCGAACCCAGCCGCTTCGACAGGCCCTTGCCGCTGGCGTCGGCGAGGAGCGGCAGGTGGGCGAAGACCGGGCGGTTGGCGCCGAGCGCCTCGAAAAGCTGGATCTGGATGGCCGTATTGACGACATGATCCTCGCCGCGGATGACATGGCTCAGGCCGAGGTCGATGTCGTCGACGGTCGACGGCAGCATGTAGAGGTAGGTGCCGTCGGCGCGCACAAGCACCGGATCGCTGAGGTGATCGCCCCGAAACTGGACGGGGCCGCGCACCAGATCGTCCCAGGCGATGTCCTCGTGGCGAAGCAGAAACCGCCAGTGCGGTCGCCGCCCGGCCGCCTCCAGCGTGCGCCGCTGGTCCTCCGTCAGGTTCAGCGCGGCGCGGTCGTAGATCGGCGGCTTGCCGCGTGCCCGCTGGCGGCGACGCTTGTATTCCAGCTCTTCCGGCGTCTCGTAGCAGGGATAGACCCTGCCCGCCGCCCTGAGCGCGGCGAACGCGCCGTCGTAGAGGGCGAGGCGTTCGGACTGGCGCACGAGCAGGATCCAGTCGAGACCCAGCCACTCCAGGTCCCATTCGATGGCCTCGGCGAAACGGCTCTGCGACCGGTCGCGATCGGTGTCGTCGAGGCGAAGAATCATCTCGCCGCCGTGGCGACGGGCATAGAGCCAGTTGACCAGCGCCATCCGGGCGTTGCCGACGTGGAGCAGGCCCGTCGGACTGGGCGCGAAGCGGACGCAGACCGTCATACGAAGCGGGTAAAGCCGTTTGTGATGGGATAGCGTCGGTCACGACCGAAGGCGCGCCGGGTGATTTTCACGCCCGGCGGCGCTTGGCGACGCTTGTACTCCGCCCGGTCGACCATCCGCCAGACCCGACGTACGGTATCGGCGTCATGCCCGCGGGCGATGAGCTCATCGATCGACGCCTCGTCCTCGATCAGCCCGACGAGGATGGCGTCGAGCGCGTCGTAGGGCGGCAGCGTGTCCTGGTCGGTCTGCCCCGCCTTGAGCTCGGCGGTCGGCGGTTTGGTGATGACCCGCTCCGGGATTACCCGCCCCGCCGGCCCCAGCGCGTCCAGCGGCAGGTGCTGGTTGCGCCAGCGCGAGAGGGCGAAGACCGTGGACTTGTAGGTGTCCTTCAGCACAGAAAAGCCGCCGCACATGTCCCCGTACAGGGTGGCGTAGCCGACCGACATCTCCGACTTGTTGCCGGTGGTCAGCAGCATGTGGCCGAGCTTGTTGCTGAGCGCCATCAGGACCAGCCCGCGGCTGCGCGCCTGGACGTTTTCCTCGGTGATATCCGCCGGCAGGCCGGCGAAGACGTCGCTCAGCATCGAGGCGAAGGCGTCCATCGCGGGACGAATGTCGATGCTGTCAAGACGAACGCCGAGGTGCGCCGCGACCGCCGCAGCATCCTCGAGGCTTTCTTTGGAGGTGAACGGCGAAGGCATCATCACACAGCGGACGCGCTCGGCGCCCAGGGCGTCGACCGCAACCGCAGCGGTCAGCGCGCTGTCGATGCCGCCCGAGAGCCCGATAATGACGCCGGGAAAGCGGTTCTTGCCGACATAGTCGCGCAGGCCCAGGGTCATCGCCTCGTAGATCGCCTCGACGCCGTCGGACTGGGGCGCGTCCGGGCCGCTCTCGCAGGTCCAGCCGCCGCCGGTTTTCGTCCAGCGCGTCACAGAGACGCCGGCGCGCCATGACCCGGCCCGGGCGGCAAGGCCGCGGCCGGGTTCGACGACGAAGGAGGCGCCGTCGAAGACGAGCTCGTCCTGGCCGCCGACCAGGTTGACGTAGATGAGCGGCAGCCCGGTATCGGCGACCCGCTGCGAGGCGAGGTCGAAGCGGGTGTCGTTCTTGTCGGTCTCGAACGGCGAGCCGTTGATGACGACGAGGATTTCGCTCCCCTGCTGGGCCAGATGCCGGGTCGCCGGCGGCGTCCACATGTCCTCGCAGATCATCACGCCCAGATCGACGCCGCAAAAGCGGATGGACTTCGGCAGCGGCCCGGCGGCAAAGACGCGCTTTTCGTCGAATACGCCGTAGTTCGGGAGGTCGTATTTGCAGCGGATCTCGGCGATTCGCCCTTCGGCAAGAAGCAGCGCGGCATTGTAGAGCCGGCCGTCCAGACGCCACGGCGCGCCGACGAGCAGCGCCGGCCCGCCGCTGGCCGTCTCGCGCGCCAGCCCCTCGACTTCGCGTTCGATCCGATCCTGGAATGCGCGCTTGAGAACCAGATCCTCCGGCGGATAGCCCGAGACCACGAGCTCGCCGGCGATGACAAGGTCGGCGTCCGCAGCCTGCGCGCGCGCGGCGCGGATCAGCCGGGCGTTGCCGTCGATATCGCCGACCGTCGGGTTGATCTGCGCCAGGGCGAGGGAGAGGGCTTTGGTCATTCGGTCAAAACTTCGTCGTCATCGCGAGCCGTGCAGCGGCATGGCGATCCGGTGCCGGGAACCGGCCGATTGCTTCGTCGGCTCCGCGTCCTCGCGATTACACTCCATGTCCTAGGACACCGCCCCCCTGCGCACGCCGCCTCCTGCCGCGCAGGAGTGCCGCTGCCACGAACCGCCGGTCACTCTTTTGCCTGCGCGGGCGGCTTGCGCTTGAGCAGGAACTCGCGGCCGACCTTGACCGAGGCGACCCCGTCGTAATCGACGATGTCGGCCGTGGCGTAGGTTTCTCTCCAACTGTCGGGAAGGAACGAGCCGGTGCCGACAGCGTCGAGCGGGGCGCCGACGTCGCCCATGACCCGGCACTTGTCGACGTTGAAGCCCGAGGACGCGACGATCCGCACCTTGGGGAAACCGGCGGCGTCCAGCTTCTCGCGGACATGGAAGATCGCCGCCGCGGAAACGCCGGTGCCGGTGAGGTAGCGCAATTCGGTATCGTTGCGGTAGCGGCGCACGGCGGCGGGCGCATGGCGCTCGAGCA
Organism: Rhodospirillales bacterium; assembly: GCA_016793925.1. Classification (GTDB taxonomy): domain Bacteria; phylum Pseudomonadota; class Alphaproteobacteria; order Rhodospirillales; family Defluviicoccaceae; genus JAEULH01. The sequence goes on from JAEULH010000024.1 coordinate 19,357, forward strand.
CGGCATAGGATTGCTGCGGGTCCAGCCCCTCGACAAAGCGGCCGCCGTGGGTGTCCAGCCGAACGCCGAGACGGCCGGCGGCGGCGAGTTCGGGGAAACGGCGGCAGACGGCGAGGGTGTCGGTAACCTCGCGGCCGAAGTAGTCGACCAGGGCGATGACGTCGTCGCCAGGGAATGTCTCGACGAACATTTCGACCGCACGCACCGTCGACCCGGCGTAGCCGATCAGTGCATGCGGCATCGTCCCCATGCCGCGGTCGCGGCCGAAATAATGCGCCGTCGCGTCGTTGGCGTTGCCGATGAAGCCGACGGCGCCGCTCTCGCGCCGCGCCGCCTCCGACCCCACCGCGGCGGCGTAGGCCATCATCTCGGCCATCTCGGTGCCGGCGCAATGGCGCGCGTCCATCGCCAGGAAGGCGACCTTGGGCAGATCGTTGCACATGGTAAAGGCGTTATAGGCGGCGACGCAGGTGGCCCCCAGCTTCTGCAGGTACAGCGTTTCGAGGTCGACCAGATGGTAGATCGAACCGGTGATGTAAAGCAGCGGTTCGCCGGCGCCGACCCACTCGCCCTCGCTGTAGTTCTGCTCGATGCGGAACCTGATGTTGCGCGCCGCGCTGACCTCTTCCAGCCAGCGGATCATCAGCCGCGGGGTGAAGATCACCGGCCGGCGCATGAACACGGCATAGGTGACGGTCTTGTCGCCGAACTTGCCGATCGCCTCCTTGGTCCGCACGAAGTAGCGGTCGGTCCAGCGCTCGACCGCGTCCGGCGGCGGCGGCAGGGCGGCGTCGCTTGGCGCGTCCGGCGAGGCTGCGACCTTCGCCGGTACGGTCGCGTCAGGACGCGGCAACGGCGCGGCCGCGATCGAGCACGCGGTCGCGATCTCGGCCCTCCTTGAGCATTTCGGCAAGCAGGAAGGCCAGTTCCAGCGCCTGGTTCGCGTTCAGCCGCGGGTCGCAATGGGTGTTGTAGCGAACACCGAGGTTGGCCTCGGTGATTGCCTGCGCCCCGCCGACACATTCCGTCACGTCCTGGCCGGTCATCTCGAAGTGAACGCCGCCGGCGTAGGTTCCTTCCTCCCGGTGAACCTCGAAGAAGGCCTTCACCTCCTCGAGGATGCGGGTGAAGTGGCGGGTCTTGAGCCCGCTCGTGCTCTGCACGGTGTTGGCGTGCATCGGATCGGAAACCCAGATGACCTTGCGCCCTTCCCGCTCGACCGAACGGATCAGGCCGGGCAGGACGCGGCGGACCTTGTCCGGCCCCATCCGCACGATCAGGGTCAGCCGCCCCGGCTCGTTGACCGGGTTGAGGATGTCGATCAGGCGCATCAGTTCGTCTGCGTCGACGCCGGGCCCGAGCTTGACCGCCAGCGGGTTGCCGACGCCGCGGAGGAATTCCACGTGGGCGCCGTCGAGTTGGCGCGTGCGCTCCCCGATCCACAGCATGTGCGCGGAGGTGTCGTACCAGTCGCCGGTCGTCGAGTCGACGCGCGCCATGGCCTCCTCGTAGACCAGCATCAGCGCCTCGTGGGAGGTGAAGAAATCGGTCTCGCGGATCTGCGGCGTCGTCTCCGACGTGACCCCGCACGCGGCCATGAACTTCAGGCTTTCGTTGAGGCGCTCGGCGAGGTCGCGGTAGCGGTCGCCCTGCGGACTGTCGGCGACGAAGCCGAGCGTCCACAGGTGAACCTGGTGGAGGTCGGCGTAGCCGCCCTGGGCGAATGCGCGCAGGAGGTTCAGGGTCGCGGCCGACTGGTTGTAGGCTTGGACGAGCCGGCGTGGATCGGGGGTTCGCGCCTCGGGCGTGAACTCCATGCCGTTGATCATGTCGCCGCGGTAGCTGGGCAGGGTCACCCCGCCGATGGTCTCGGCATCCGCGCTGCGCGGCTTGGCGAACTGGCCGGCGACGCGGCCGACCTTGATCACCGGCACCGCGGCGCCGTAGGTCAGGACCACCGCCATCTGCAGCATCACCCGGAAGGTGTCGCGGATGTTGTTGGGGTGGAATTCGGCAAAACTCTCCGCGCAATCGCCGCCCTGGAGCAGGAACTTTTCGCCTTCGCAGACGCCGGCCAGGGCGCGCTGCAGCCGCCGCGCCTCGCCGGCGAAAACCAGCGGCGGGAAACGGCGGAGTTCGCGCTCGACCTCGCCCAGCGCGTCGGCGTCCGAATAGTCGGGAACTTGAACGATCGGCCGGTCCCGCCAGCTCGACGGGCTCCAGGGGCTTCGCATAATCACTCGCATGTTGTGCTGCTGCAAAAGGACGCTATACGCCCCCGGCGCGCGGTTTTCAACCACACGACGGACGCCGTCGGGTTCGACAGCCAGCCGGCGGCCATTATAAGCCGCGGCGAGGCACAAGTCCCGACCGGACTCGTCGCCGCCGCCCACCTTGTCGAGCCGCTGGCGCTATATCGCCTACCTGCCGCTGCGTTCGCGGGCAATAGCGAGGAAGCGTTCGTCGGCGGGAAACAGCGTGCCGTCGGCCTGCATCGCCTCCAGCCGCTCCGCCACCGCGGCCCAGGTCACGCCCGACCTTTCGATCTCAGCCAGCCCCCACAGCGAGGCCAAGACATCGCGCCGGGCTTCGGCGCTGCCAGGATTGTCGGCGGCGAGACGCTCCCTCAGCGCCAGGCTCTCCTCGTAAGCGTCCTTCGCCCCGGTCAGATCCCGGCCCTCGTGCAGAACATCGCCGAGCCTTTTGAGGCACACCGAGACGTCGCGCCGGGCTTCGGCGCTGCCGGGGTTGTCGGCGGCGAGACGCTTCCTCAGCGCCAGGCTTTCCTCGTAAGCATCCTTCGCCCCGGCCAGATCCCCGTCCTGAAACAGAACATCGCCAAGCTTGTTGAGGCTCACCGAGACATCGCGCCGAACAAGTGCACTGCCGGGGTCGTCGGCGGCGAGACGCTTTGCCACCGCCAGGATCTCCTCGTAAGCGGCCTTCGCCCCGGCCAGATCCCCGCCGGCAACCAGAACATCGCCAAGCCTCTCCAGGCTCACCGAGACGTCGCGCCGGGCTTCGGCGCTGCCGGGGTTGTCGGCGACAAGACGCTCGGCCACCGCCAGGCTCTCCTCGAAAGCAGCCTTCGCCCCGGCCAGGTCCCCGCCTTTAACCAGGACATCGCCGAGATTGATGAGGCTCATCGAGACGTCGCGCCGGGTTTCGGCGTTGCCGGGGCTGTCGGCAGCGAGGTGCTCCATCAGCGCCAGACCCGCCTCGTAGCGCGCCTTCGCCCCGGCCAGATCCCCGCTCCGAACCAGAACATCGCCGAGCTTGTTGAGGCTCACCGAGAGGAAGCACTGGGCCTCGGCGCTGCCGGGGTTGTCGGCAGCGAGACGCTCGGCCAGCGCCAGGCTCTCCTCGTAAGCATCCTTCGCCCCGGCCAGGTCCCCGCCGACAACCAGGACATCGCCGAGCTCGCTGTCTGCCACGGCACGCTCGCGCTCGGTCGAGGCCGCTGCAGCGGCGGCGCGGGCGGCGTCGTGAGCACCACGCAGATTGCCGGCTTCGGCGCGCAGCCGGGCGAGGAACACGCAGGTCCAGAAATCGGTGGGCTCCAGGCGGAAGGCCTGCTCGTAGGCGGCCAGCGCCCGCGTCGTGTCGACCCCGGTTGCCAGCGCACCGAGCCGGCGCCAGGTCCCAGCCGCCTGCGCCTGTTCCCCCCGGGCCTGGCGCTCGAGCACGTCTAAGCCCTCGCGCAGGTCGCCCGCGGTGAAATCGCGCACGGCTTCCCGGGCCGGTTCGCTGTCCTCGGTGACGAGGCCGGAGACCGCGCTCTCGCGCGCGGCCTCCGCGTCCGCACTCAGAGGTCTGCCCTCGGCGTCTTGCAGCTTGGCAAGAACGTCTTCGATTAGACGTTTGATTGCCGCCTGACCTTCCGCCGTTGCCGGTTCCGGCTTGCGCTTGCCCAGGATGAAGTCGATCGCCCGGTGCCCGGCGTCCCACAGGCCATGGCCCCATCTCAGCGCAAGGAGAAGCAAGGCGAGCACAATCGTCGGTGCGGCGACGATCAGAAGCCAGTCCGGGATCTGCGCGACGTATGGGTCCAGCCAGCCCGGCAGCAGGTCGAGCAGTCGCCCCCGGACCCATTCCGCGATGCCGTCTGCGCGCATGCCTCCCCCTTCAGGGGCAGATTAGCATCGTCGTCTCGTGCGACAAGTCACTGGATCACCACGCGCCTCGCGGCGCTCGCGATGACGATTACTCGTTGATTTTGCTCATAGATCGTCATTGCAAGGAGGCGCAGCCGACGAAGCAATCCATGTCTCCGGGCACTGGATCGCCACGCGCCTCTCGGCGCTCGCGATGACGCTACCTTATAGATTATCCACATATGTTGTCATTGCGAGGCGGCGTAGCCGACGAAGCAATCCATGCCTCCGTGCACTGGATCGCCACGCGCCTCTCGGCGCTCGCGATGACGTTAATCTTGCTAATTTCGCGCACATGTCGTCATTGCGAGGAGGCGCAGCCGACGAAGCAATCCACCCAAACGCCCCCGAGCGCCGGAGCGCCGCGCTCTTCCCCTCAGACCTGGCTTTCCTCTTCCGGGTCGGGCCGGCGCTCGCGCATGGTCACGAACTCCTCGGCCGCGGTCGGGTGAATGCCGATGGTCGCGTCGAACTGAGCCTTGGTCGCGCCGCATTTGAGGGCGATGGCGAGGCCCTGGACGATCTCCGGCGCGTCGGCGCCGACCATGTGGCAGCCGAGCACCCTGTCCGTCTCGCGCTCGACGACGAGCTTCATCACCGCCATTTCGTCGCGGCCCGACAGCGTGTGCTTCATCGGCCTGAAGCGACTGACGTAGATGTCGACGGGGCCGAGCCTGCGGGCTGCGGCCTCGCTCAGGCCCACGGACCCCACCGGCGGCTGGCTGAAGACGGCCGACGGGATGTTGCCGTAGTCCATTTTTATCGGGTTGGCGTTGAACTGGGTCTCGGCGAAGGCGCGGCCCTCGGCGATCGCGACCGGCGTCAGGTTGACGCGGTCGGTGCAATCGCCGATCGCGAAAATGCTCTCGACGGAGCTGCGGCTGTCGACATCGACGGCGACCGCGCCGACCTGGTTGAGCTCGACGCCCGCCGCCTCCAGGCCCAGCCCCCGCGTATTCGGGGCACGGCCGGTCGCGTAGAGGATCCTGTCGGCGGCGATGACGTCGCCATGGTCGAGCATGACCGTGTAGCCCTCGTTCGTCTGCTCGATGGAGCGGACGACGGCTTCGCGGCGGATGCGGACCCCCTTCTTTTCCATCTCGCCGGCGAGGCAGGTGCGCACGTCCTCGTCGAACCCGCGGAGGATGTTGGCGGCGCGGATGACCTGCGTGACCTCGACCCCGACGGCGTTGTAGATCCCGGCGAACTCGACGGCGATGTAGCCGCCGCCGACGATGACCAGTCGGTTCGGCAGCTCGGTCAGATCGAGAGCCTCGTTCGAGCTCATGACATGCTCGATGCCTGGGATGTCCGGCATCGCCGGCCAACTGCCGGTGGCGACGAGGATCCTTTCCGCGGTGACGCTGCGGCCGTCGATCTCGACGGTGTGGGCATCGGCGACGCGTCCGGTCCCGTCGATCAGCTCGACATGGTTGTCGCGGAGGATCCGCTTGTAGACGCCCTCCAGCCGGTCGAGTTCGCCATTCTTGCGCTCGATCAGCATGCCCCAGTCGACCTCAGGCGGCATGTCGAACCGCCAGCCGTAGCCGAGCGCGTCCTCGAAGTCGTCGGCGAAGTGGGCGGCGTAAACGAGCAGCTTCTTGGGTACGCAGCCGCGAATGACGCAGGTGCCGCCGACGCGGCTCTGCTCGACGATCGCGGTCCGCGCGCCGTAGCCGCCGGCCAGTCGCGTCGCGCGGACGCCGCCCGAGCCGGCGCCGATGGTGACGAGATCGTAGTCGAAGCGGCGCATCCCTGGCTCCCTAGCAACGCATGGGTTTGTCTATGTTCCGCCGAGGCGGAGTTATCGACCTCGACGTGCCGCCCGCGGAAAATACCAAGGACGGAAAGCAGAGCCGGCGTCTCGTCTCTGCGCACGCAATCACTATTCCACCGTCACGCTCTTGGCCAGGTTGCGCGGCTGGTCCACGTCGGTGCCCTTGTGGACGGCCACGTGATAGGCCAGGAGCTGCACCGGGATCGTGTACAGGATCGGCGCCACGAAGGGGTGAACCTCCGGCAGCTCCACCGTCGCCGCCGCCATCGGCCCCAGTTTCGCGATCCCCTTGGCGTCGGACATGAAAATCACTTTGCCGCCGCGGGCAACAACCTCCTGCATGTTCGACGCGGTCTTGTCGAAGTGGCGGTCCGACGGCGCGATGACGATGATCGGCATGTTCTCGTCGATCAGCGCGATCGGGCCGTGCTTCATCTCCCCCGCGGCGTAGCCCTCCGCGTGAATGTAGCTGATTTCCTTGAGCTTCAGCGCGCCCTCGAGCGCGATCGGATAGCCGGTGCCGCGGCCCAGGTAGAGCACGTCGCGGGCATCGGCGATTTGCCTGCCGATCTCCGCCAACTGCTCGTCGTGGATCAGCACCTCGTTCGTCCGGCTCGGCACCTCCGTGAGCGCCCGGCACAGCGCCTGCTCGCCCTCGCGGTCGATGGCGCCGCGTCGCGCCGCCATGGCGATGGTCAGACAGGCGAGAACGGTAAGCTGGGTGGTGAAAGCCTTGGTCGAGGCGACGCCGATTTCCGGCCCGGCCTGGGTCTGCAGGACCCCGTCCGACTGGCGCGCCATCGAGCTCTCGGCGACGTTGACGATGCTGAGCACCGCCTGGCCCTGTTTGCGCGCGTACGAAATGGCGGCCAGCGTGTCGGCGGTCTCGCCGGACTGGGAGATGAACACTGCCAGCCCGCCCTGCGGCAGATTCGCCTCCCGGTAGCGGAATTCCGAGGCGATGTCGACGTCGGTCGGGATCTTGGCGATCCCCTCGAGCCAGTACTTGGCGACTAGGCCGGCATGATACGAGGTGCCGCAGCCGATGATCGTCAGCCGGGTCACCCGGGTCAGGTCGAACGGCAGCGCCGGCAGCCGGATATAGTGGTTCCAAGGGTTGAGCAGGGCGTGCAGCGTGTCGCCCATCACCGTCGGCTGCTCGTAGATCTCCTTGAGCATGAAGTGGGGGAAATTGCCCTTGCCGATCATCGCCCCCGAGGTGGCGGTGAGCTTGACTTCGCGAGGCACGACCGCGCCGTTCGCGTCGTGGATGACCGCGCCCTTGGCCGTGACCTCGGCCCAGTCGTTCTCCTCCAGGTAACAGATCCGGCTGGTGAGCGGCGCCAGCGCCAGGGCGTCGGAGCCAATGTACATCTCGCCGTCGCCATAGCCGATGGCGAGGGGACTGCCCCGCTTGGCTCCGATCAGCAGGTCGTCATGGCCGGCGAAGAGGATCGCAAGCGCGAACGCGCCCTCCAGCCGGTCGAGCGACGCCTTGACCGCGTCCTGCGGCGAGTGACCTTTGGCCAGATAGCTGCTGATGAGCTGCGCCACCGCCTCGGTGTCGGTCTCCGTCGCGAAGACATGGCCCTCCTCGACGAGTTCCCGCCGGAGTTCCTGAAAGTTCTCGATGATGCCGTTGTGGACGAGGACGACACGGTCGTCGCCGTGGGGGTGAGCGTTGTTTTCCGTCGGCGCGCCGTGGGTCGCCCACCGCGTGTGACCGATGCCGATCTTCCCCGGCACCGGCTTGTCGCGAATGCTGGTGTCGAGGTTCACCAGCTTGCCCGGCGCGCGGCGGCGGATGATCCGGCCGTCGGCGATGGTGGCGATGCCGGCGGAGTCGTAGCCGCGGTATTCGAGCCGCTTCAAACCGTCGACAAGCAGCGGCGCCACCTCGGCGCGCCCGATAATTCCGATTATTCCACACATGGTTCGGTCACACGCCCCCTTTGGCCTTGTCTCGTTCCCCTGCGCCGGCCCCTGCGCCGGCCCCCGCCCCGCGTCCAGCCGCTTTGGCGGCCCGCTTGCGCTCGCGAAAAGCCCTGGCCCAGCCCGGCCGCTCTTCGTGGCCGGCGCGGGTCAGCGCCAGCGCGTCGGCCGCCACGTCTGACGCAATGACGCTGCCGGCGCCGACGATGGCGCCATCGCCGATCTTCACCGGCGCCACCAGCGAACTGTTGGAGCCGATAAAGGCGCCGACGCCGATGTCGGTCAGCGATTTGCTGAACCCGTCGTAGTTGCAGGTAATGGTCCCGGCGCCGATGTTGGCCGCCGCGCCGATCCGCGCATCGCCGATGTAGGTCAGATGGTTGACCTTGGCTTTGGGCTCAACCGCGGCGTTCTTGATTTCAACGAAGTTGCCGATGTGGGCGCCGTCCTCGATTTTCGCGCCGGGTCGGAGCCGAGCGTAGGGGCCGATCAGGGCGTCGTCGGCGACGCTCGCGCCTTCGAGGTGACAGAACGAGCGGATCTCGACGCGATCGCCGACGCTGACGCCCGGGCCGAACGTCACGAACGGCGCGACCGTCACGTCGCGACCGAGCCTCGTGTCCCAACTGAAGAACACGCTCGCCGGATCGATCAGCGTCGCCCCTTCGGCCATGGCCCGGGCCCGCAGCCGCGCCTGGACCACGGCTTCGGCCGCGGCCAGGTCGGCGCGCGAGTTCACCCCGATCAGGTCTTCGACGCGGCCTTCGACCGCGGCACAGGCAAGCCCCTCGGCCCGCGCCAGGTGGACAAGGTCGGTGAGGTAATACTCGCCCTTGGCGTTGTCGTTGGCGATACGGGCGAGAAGGCCGGGCAGGCTGCGGCCGCAGGCCACCATCATGCCGGAATTGCACAGGCCGAGCGCCCGTTGCTCCGGGGTCGCGTCCTTGGCCTCGACGATCGCTTCGAGGCCGCCGTCCTCGCCCATCACCAGCCGGCCGTAGGCGCCGGGATCGGCGGGACGGAAGCCGAGAACGACGACCGCCGGCTGCGGCGAAGCGCGGCGGGCGGCGAGCACGCGGCGGAAGGTCTCGACACCGATCAGCGGCGTGTCGGCGTAGGCGATCAGGACGTCGCCGTCGAAATCGGCGAACGTCGCGCCCGCGGCCATGACCGCGTGCCCCGTCCCCAGCCGCTCGCGCTGAACGACGCTCGGATGCGGCGCAACCAGTTCGCTGACCTCAGCCATCTCCTCGCCGACGACCACCACCAGCCGGTCGGGCCGAAGCTGCTCCAGCGTGTCCAGAACATGGCGGATCATCGGCCGGCCGGCCAGGGGATGCAGGACTTTCGGCCGGGACGACTGCATCCGGGTGCCGCGACCTGCGGCAAGAACGACGACGGCAAGCGGAGTGGTCATGGCGACCTGGCCTCGTTAGGCTGGGCGGGCACAGTGCGAACGCCCGCAAAAATCGGACAATGCAATTTCGAGCGCAGGACTAGCGGACGCCGTAATATGACCGAAACCGCATGAACTTGCCACGCCGAGACTTATCGGCCAAGGTCGGGCTCGGCTGGACGTCGGCGACGGCTGCGGGATTCATCCTTTCATGACAGCGATCACCAGCGTCGTCTTCGACCTCGACGGCACCCTGATCGACAGCGCCCCGGACCTTCGCACCGCCCTGAACCGCCTCCTTGCGGCCGAGGGGCGGCGTCCCCTCGCCTTGGCCGAGGTTGTGGCGATGATCGGCGACGGCGCGGCCAGGCTGGTGGAGCGCGCCTTCGCCGCCACGGGTGAGCCCGCAGGCGCGACGGTATCCGAGCTGACGCGGCGCTTCCTCGCGCTCTATGAGCCGCACGCGGCCGACGAGACGCGGCCGGTCGAAGGCGTCCCGGAGGCGCTGGCGGCTCTGCGGACGGCCGGGCTGAGGCTCGGCATCTGCACCAACAAGCCGGAGCGGGCGACCTGGACGGTGCTGCGCGCGCTCGGCCTTGCCGACCACTTCACGGCCGTGGTCGGCGGCGACAGCGTGCCCGGGGCCCGGAAGCCGGACCCGGCCATGGTTTTCGCCGTCCTCGAGCGCCTCGGCGCAAACCCGTCCGAGGCGGTCATGGTCGGCGACAGCGGCAACGACGTCGCCGCCGCCCGCGCGGCGGGCCTGCCGGTCATCGTCCGCGCCGGCGGTTACACGGCGATTCCGGCGGCGGCGCTGGGCGCCGACCGGGTCATCGACGACGTCGCCGACCTGCCCGCGGCCATCGCCGCTTTCGGGGGACGAACCGGCGCCGGCCGCGTTTCTTGACACCCTTGCGCGTCGCTCCTTAAATGGCCGCGCACCTAACGGGGCGCGTAGCTCAGCGGGAGAGCACTGCCTTCACACGGCAGGGGTCGCTGGTTCAATCCCAGCCGCGCCCACCAGATTTCCCGAACCCGCACCAGGGCTTTACGCCTCACGCCTCGGGCAGGGTCGCCAAAGCGCCCGGTTCCAGAAGGTCGACGGTCTGGAAGCCGTCGGTGAAGTCGCGGTTCAGCCGGACGTTGTCGACCAGCAGTCGCGAGTTCTCGGTGTCGGTGGCGTACCCGCCGACGCGATCGTTGAGGACGGCGAAACCGACGGTGACCTCGCCGTTCCCCGCCGCGGTATAGACCGAAGTGTGCCAGCCGCTGGCGCCGGCATCGCCGGTTGTCCGCACGTCGCACAGCTTGAAGACGGTGGAACCGGCGGCGCCGGCGACGGTGAAAACGGCGAAGTCGTTATCCGGCGCGCTGTCGCCCGCGTCGAACAGCCAGTCGAACGAGATCCGGTCGCCGGCCGCGACCGCAAGCGTCACCCGCGTCGCCGCGCCGAAGGCGGGCGCGGTGCCGTCGATGTCGAACGGCAGGGCGATGGGCGAGCCCGGTTGCGGCTGCAACCCCAGGAACTGCTCGATGCCGTAGCGGCTGGCGCCATGGGCGTGGAGGACGGCCATCGCTTCGCCGTCGGTTGCGGTGAAGGATCCCCGCGCCCCGTCCGGCTCGTCGTAGCGCTGAACGAAGTCGATCATGCCGGTGGATTCGCCGTATGCGACCCGTTCGTCGAAGCCGGCAATCAGCTCGCCCTGCGACGGCTCGGGCGCCGGTTTTGCGGGTTCGAACAGGGCGAAATGGCCGCCGAACCGATCGTCTTCGCCGCCGATCGGGACGAGCCCGCTGCCGTCGAAGTGATCACGCAGGTTGTCGACGTAGAGGTGTGACAACGCCTGCGGCTGGAAGTCGTTTATGACGACGAACCCGATGCTGTAGCGTCCGGCGGCGCCGACCGTGTACTCGAGGGTCTGCCACGGTGTCGCACCGAGGCTCCCGGTCGCGGCGACGCTGCCGACGACGAAGGCTTCGCCATGCTTGCCGTCCGCAACCGTGAAAGCCGCGAAATCGTTGGCCGGCAAGTTGTCGAACGGGTCGAACAGCACGTCGAAGACCAGCGTCTGCCCGGCGCGCAGATCCATCGAGGTCCGGATCGCCGATCCGTCGTAAACGACGACGTCATCGACAAGCGCACTCAGGGCCCGATCCGACAGGCCGAGGAACGTCTCGAGCGTGGTGGCCCAGGTCTCGTGGGGCGCGAGCGCGACCATGCTGTCGCCCTCGACCGGCCTGATCAGTTCCATCGGCCGATCGGGATGGGACGGCCATTCGCGATCGCCACCCGAAACCCAGGCCGAGCCCTCGTAGTCCCAGACATGGCCGGTCGGTTCCCAGCCGCTCAGTTGCGGCGGCCCGGGCGGGCGCGGCGGCAGCGGCGGCTCGGCCGCGTCGGGATGCTGCAGCCCGACCAGGACGTCGAGGCCATGGTCGGGAGCCGCAAACGGCGAAGGCCGCGGCGTCGCCGGAGCCGCGACGGTCGCCGCCGTCCGGCCCTCGAAGCTATCGATAGCGGAAAGCGGGGCGCCGACGGCGGCATGATCGGCCATTCCGTGCGCCGGCGCCTGCGGAAAGACGAACGAAACGTCGCCTGCTTCGGGCAGGCCGGCGCCGGTCGAAAAGGCCGGCGCGTCGTCGGCCGGCGCAGCGTTGCCGGCGCTGTCCGCGGCTCCCCAGCCGGGATCGGCCGCGACGGCCTCCGCCGCAGGCCCTGCCGTCGCCGAAACGTCGAGGTCAGCCATTGGGCCCGCATGGGCCGCCGCCATGTCTGGCATCCACGCCGGCAGACCATCGGAGGAGCCTTCCGACAGCAACTGGGGCGGGTCCGACCAGTGCTCGACGGCAACCGCCGGCGTTTCCGGGTGGAGAAAACAGGTTCCGCCGTCATTCGCGACCGCTACCGTGCCGTCGCCGGCAGGACCGGTCGCGCCGATCTGCGCCGCCTTCAGGCCGGAGGCAAGGTCGTAGCTGATCGCGACGGCAGCGCCGTCGACGGAAACGCTGGCGGCCAGCGTATCGATCTGGATCGCTGCCGCGCCGGACGCGGATGCGGAAGCGTCGAGGACGACGGCGCCGGACAGGACCACGACGTGAAGCGGACCGGCGGCCGCGTCCGCCGGAGGTTGAAGGACGACGCGGCTGTTCGGCGCCATGTGCAGCGTCGCGCCGCCGGCGAGCGTCATGACCGCGCTGGCATCGGCGCCGGTGACGATGATCTCGCCGGCGGAGACGGTTTCGCCCGCTGCCAGCGCGCCGGTAAAGCCCGACGGAGCGACGACGAGCGGCGCCCCGGCGACCGCGCTCACATGAGCAAGCGTCTCGCCATGGGCCGGCGTTTCCCAAAAGTCCGTTGGAGTCGACGGGAGCTGCAATGGCACGACAGCCTCGCTTCGGTTAAACAACCAGAGCGATAGTAACATACCAGCAATATCTTTAAAAGCCCCACGTAAGCTCTTTAGCAATCAGCGGTAGTGGGGCGCCTCTGCTCCCGGTCGCACGTTGGCCGCGAAATCCGCGCCCCTGCCCCTCCGCGTCAGCGGCCGCGCATGACGTGGAGCGGATGATGCGCCGAAACCTGAAGTCGCGGGCGATCGCGATCGACGGCGCTCAGAGCCTCGACCTCCGTCATCGTCTCCCGGCTGCGTCGGGCGATCTGCTGGTACTCTTCGGTGCCGCGGCGCTTCCAGGCGATTTCCTCCTCGCTCAGAACGCGTCGCACCTTGGCCGGAATGCCCGCCGCCAGCGAGCGCGGCGGCACCTCGAAGCCGGCGGCGACAAAGGACATGGCGGCGACGAAGGCCGCCTCGCCGATCACGCAGCCGTCCATCAGCACCGCATTCATGCCCACGAGCGCATGCGCCCCGACCGTCGCACCGTGAAGCACGGCGCCGTGGCCGATGTGGCCCCACGGCCCGACCCGGCACTCGGCCTCCGGGAAGCAGTGCATCACGCACTGATCCTGCACGTTCGCGCCCTCGCCGACGACGATGCGGCCGATGTCGCCGCGCAGCGCCGCACAGGCGCCGATGTAACAGCCGGCCTCGATGAAGACGTCGCCGATGAGAACTGCGGATGGATGAACGTATGCGCTTGGATGAACAACCGGAATGACGCCGTCGATGGCGTAGGCCTTGACCATGGTCTGCTCTCTCCCTGCGCGGATAATCCGATCGCTGTGCCGGCGGTCGACCCCGAACGGGCTTTGCGCCGGCGCACCGGCGCCGATCCTATCGCCGTTGCCCTCTCGAAGCTTCATCTCGTTGCGGGTCGGCGAGCGAACGAGGCGGACCGGCGGCCGAAGATCCGGGCCGCCTTGACACCCGGCGCCTCGAAGGTAAAAATACCTATAACCTGAATATTTTCAGGAAAGCCGGCGTCGAATCCTCGCGCGACCATCCCGCGCGTCGCGCCGCCGTTATTCTTCAGGGAGATTTCATGCAAGATCATATCAAGATCACCAACACGCCGCCGCGCGTCCAGTACGTGGGCGACGGCGTCCAGCGAGAGTTCTTTTTCCCCTTCGCCATCTTCAAGCCCGAGCATGTGGAGGTCTTCGTCGGCGACAGCCGTTTGACCGGCGGCATGAGCGTCGAGGGCGCGGGAGAGAGCGCCGGCGGTTCGGTTTTTCTCGATCAGCCGCCCGGCGTCGGCGCGCTGGTCACCGTCCGGCGACGGATCGCGATCGAGCGGACCACCGATTTCCAGCCCGCCGGCGCATTCAGCGCGCGGCTGATCAACGACGAGCTCGATTACCTGACGGCGGCGCTGCAGCAGGTCGCCGCCGACGCCGAGGCAAGCCTCCATCTCGATGCGACCGAGCCGTCCGCCGACATGACCCTTCCCGCCGCACCGTCCCGGGCCGGTCGGGTGCTCGCCTTCGACGATGACGGCCGGCCGCTGGCGGCAAGCAAGGACGAGATCGCCGCCGCCATTCGCCACGGCGCCGTGCGCGAGCTCGGCAACGACGATCATCCCCAGTATCTGACGAGCTATCGCGCCAACGCCTGGCTGTCGACCCACTCCCTCGACGACCTGCGCGAGGGCGTCACGGTGAAGCGCTTCACAAGCGCCGACCGGAACAAGCTCGCCACAGTCGGGTCGGGAGCCGAACCCAATCCGCCGACGGTCAGCGACCAGGAAAAAAGAGCGCCCACCGGTGCCGAGGCGCGCACCTTCTCGCCGCGCGACATCGCCGAAATCGCGGGGCGCTTCGGCGGCGGCAGCGGCGGCGGGATCCATGGCCTGCTCACCGGACTGGACGCCGACGATCACCCCCAGTACCTGAGCGAGGCGCGCGCCGACGGGTGGCTCGCCGGCAAGACGGCCGACGATGTCGCGGCCGGGACGTCGAACAGGTACATGACCCTGGCCGGCTCCGGCATTGCGGCGAACGCCGCCCGCGCCGACCACGACCATGCAGGCCTGTACGAGCCTGCCTTCGCCAAGAACAGCGCCTTCAACCGAAACTTCGGCCCCGCCGCCGGGGACGTAGCGCCCGGCGACCACGGCCACGACGCCGCCGCACTCGCCAGCGGCGTGCTCGATCCCGCGCGGCTGCCGCTCGCCGTCGGCGATGCCGGCAGCGGCGGCACGGCCGGCTGCGTTCCGGCGCCCGCTCCGGGCGACGCCGCGGCGGGCAAGTTCCTCGCCGCCGACGCCACCTGGCGCGTCCCCGCCATGGTCGGCGGCGTCGGCAGGGGCGTCGCCTTTCCGGCCTCGCCCGAAGCGGGCGACACCGTCTTCCGAACCGATCTCGGCTGTCTGTTCTTCTACGACGGTTCGCGCGGAAAATGGCTGGGCGAGCTCGAAAGCGACGGCGCCGGCTACAACGGCGACCATGCAAACGGCTACCTCCGCCGCTACAACGGCTGCACCATGAGCCCGGCGGTCGGCATCTACATTCCCTACGACATCACCGTCGTCGGCCTTTCGATGGCCTGGGTCGGAGCCCAGAGCGGCAATGTCCAGGTCGTCCGCAATGGCGTTACCGTGGGAACCGTCGCATTTTCGCCGGCGACGACCGCCGTCGCCACCATGAACCTGAACACCGACTTCGCCGGCGGCGGTGTGCTTGCCTTCAGCACCGGCGGCCACAGCGGCGCCATGACTTCGCCGCAGCTCCGCTGCTGGTGGCGCAGGCGAGCCGGCTGACGGCAGGCGGCGTGCGGCCGCGCGGCACCCTCTCCGGGCGCGCTCAGATGACGCGCTTCTTGCGCAGCTCCGCGATTTCCGCTTCCGACAAGCCCAGCATGCCGGCGAGGACCTCTTCGGTATGCTGGCCGAGCCGGGGGCCGAGGCTCTCGATGCGCCCCGGCGTCTCCGACAACCGCGGGATGACGTTCGGCACGATGATCGTCTCGCCGACATCGGCCTCGTCGATGGCGACCATGTTTCGCCGGGCGTGGAACTGACGGTTGCCGAAGATGTCGGCGATGTTGTTGAGCGCACCCGCCGGCGCGCCGGTTCTGTTGCATCGCGCCAGGACCTCGTCGCGAACGAGCGAGCCGCACCAGTCGCGAACGATCTCGTTGACGTCGTGGCGGCTCTCGAGCCGCGTCTTCTGCTCGCCGTAAAGGCTGCTCGACGCCAGCTCGGTCCGGCCCATCGCCTCGGCGAGGCGGGCGAACAGCTTGTCGGTCGTGCACGCGATCGCCACCCACTTGCCGTCCTTCGTCGGGAAGTGGCCGTAGGGACAGGCGCTTTCGATGTGCGGACCGTGACGCTCGCGCACCGTTCCGTACATCGCATAGGCCGGAACGAGCTCATCGGTGCAGCGGAAGACCGACTCGTAGAGGGCGGTGTCGATATACTGGCCGCGACCGGTCAGGTCGCGGAAGCGCAACGCCATCAGCACGCCGATGCAGCCGTAGAGGCCGGACATGTAGTCGCCCAGCGTCGTCGATCCGGGCGTGACCGGCGTGCCCTTGGGCATGCCGGCGAGGTAGGCGAGGCCGCCGACGGCGTGGGCGATGCGGGCGAAGCCGGGCCTGTCCTTGTAGGGCCCGGTCTGGCCGTAACCGGTGACGCGCAGCATGATCAGCTTCGGGTTCACCTCGCGCAGAACGTCCCAGCCGAGCCCCCATCGTTCCAGCGTCCCGGTGCGGAAATTCTCGCAGAGCACGTCGGTGTCCGCGATCAGCCGCTTGAACAGGTCGACGCCGTCGGGTCGGTGCAAATCGATGGTCACCGATTTCTTGTTCCGCGCCTCGCTGAGCCAGGTCAGCGTGTCGCCCCTTCGTGTCGGGGTGCCGAAGCGGCGGCAGGCGTCGCCGCCGACCGGATGCTCGACCTTCAGCACCTCGGCGCCGAATTCGCCCATGATCGCGGCGCAGTAGGGGGCGGCGATGACGGTGGCGACGTCGATGACCCGGACGCCGCTCAAGGGCAGCGCATTGTCGGCATGTTCGTTCATTGGCAACCTCATGTCCCGGCAGGGGCCGCGGCCAAAGTTCGGCCTAGATGATCTTGCGTTGGCGCAGCGAAGCGATGTCGGCCGCCGACAGCTCCAGCAGTTCGCGCATCACCTCGTAGGTGGCGTTGCCGAGCGGCGGTCCGAGGTTGGTCACCCGCCCCGGGCTTTCCGACAGCGTCGGCACCACCCCCGGTATCGCCACCCTCAGCCCGTCCTCGGCGACCTCGAGGATGTTGCCGCGGGCCTGGAAATGCTCGTCGTCGAAAATGTCGGCGACGGAGTTGAGCTTGCCGACCGGGACTTCCTTCTCCAGGCAGCGCTCCATCAGCTCGTCGCGGGTGAGCGACAGGGTCCACTCGATGACGATCTTGTTGACCTCGTCGCGGGCCGCGAGGCGCTTGCGCTGCTCGCCGTAAAGGGTGTGCGAGGCCAGTTCGGGCCGCTCCATCGCCTCCGCCAGGCGTTCGAACATCTTGTCGGTGGTGCAGGCGATGGCCACCCACTTGTCGTCGGCGGTGCGGAAGTGCCCGTGCGGGACGGCGACGAAGCTGCCGGCGCCCTCGCGTTCGCGGATCTTGCCGAACAGGCCGTAGGCCGCGGCGAGTTCCTCCATCTGCCGGAACACCGCCTCGTAGATGCCGATGTCGATCACCTGGCCGCGCCCGGTCCGCTCCTTGTGGCGCAGGGCGAGCATGACGCCGATGGTGCCGTAAAGACTGGA
>JAEULH010000062.1 GCA_016793925.1 Rhodospirillales bacterium
TTGTCGATAAAGGCGATGGCGACCAGGGTTGTGATGATGTTGGTCAGGCCGGTGATCATCGTGATCAGCAAGGCGTTCTGCTCGGTGAAGCCGACGATCCGCCACAGCACGCTGCTGTAGTAGAAGATGACGTTGATGCCGACGAATTGTTGGAACATCGACAGGCCCATGCCGACCCAGACGATCGGCAGCAGCCCGAAACGGCCGCGCAGGTCGCTGAGCTTCGGCTTGCGCTCCCGCGACACCGTGCGCCGGATCTCTGCCACCCGATGCGAGGCTCGGTCGCCGACGATGCGCAGCAGCACCTCGTGGGCGTCGTCGTGCCGGCCCTGGGCAACCAGGAAGCGTGGCGACTCCGGGATCACGAAGGCAAAGAAACCGTAGATCACGGCCGCCGGCGCCTCCGACCAGAACATCCAGCGCCACGCCTCCTGGCCGAACCAGAACGGCTCGCTGGCTGAACCGGCGATGCTGGCGATGGCATAGTTGCTGAGCAGGGCGATGAAGATGCCGATGACGATCGCGAGCTGCTGCAGCGAGCCCAGGCGGCCGCGCATTTCCGCAGGGGAACATTCGGCGATGTAGGCGGGCGCGATGACGCTGGCGGCGCCGACGGCGATGCCGCCCAGCAAGCGCCAGCCGATAAAGTCGTAAAGACTGAAGGGCAGGCCGGAGCCTATGGCGCTGACGGTGAACATGACGGAGGCCAGCAACATGCAGCGTGTTCGGCCAATCCGATCGGCAAGCGGTCCAGCCCCGAAGGCGCCGACCGCGGAGCCGATAAGCGCGAGCGAGACGGCAAGCCCGATGCCGAGGCTCGAGGCGTTGAACACATCCTTCAGCGCAAGCACCGTGCCGTTGATGACGGCGGTGTCGAAACCGAAGAGAAACCCGCCCATGGCGGCGGCAGCGGCGATCAGGATCACATAGCCGGCGTCGGGGACAGCGGCCGATCGATACGCGGAAGTGGCCATTTTTCTGGTCGTCCTCGCTGGAGAATGCGGCGACAGGCGCAGGCCCGTTCCAGATGCCGGCCTAGAAGTTCAGGCTCGCTTCAACCCGCAGCGGGACCAATCGTCGGCTATGGCGTCTTATCCGTTAGGCGCAAAAACATGTCGCATCGCCAGCCACTCCCGATATCACCCGCGTGCGCGCAATGACCCCGCCCGCGCCCCGTTAGCTGCATCCGCTTCGGCACACGCCGCTCGAACCGACGAGCGTACACAATGCCAGCCGCGGCCACTACATCATGCGCTATGGCGCTGATCAACGGACGACGCACCGCAATACCCCCGGAAGGCAAGCGCGGCGTTCGCCTTTACGTGGATCATCAGTGGGGAGCGCTCTACCGACGGCTTGTTGCTGCACCGGATTTCGTATAGACTGAGGAAAATGGCCTGTTGTGCGCGTTTGGAAGGTCGGGAGCTGAAAATCATTCACACATTGCACCGCAACGTTGTTCTGCATGAGGTTGCGCGGGTTGGGCAACCCAAAAAAAAGAACACATTGCTCCGACAACATAGTGTGGATGATCGACCAGAAAAAAGCCCCCTGACGGCAGTATGTTAGTGGGTGAAGTGTATGGCCGGAAATCATCAAAGTTTGGGAGGGATCTATGTTCGGAACTGCGCTCGAACAGCGACCCGGAAGCAAGTCGTCGGCGGTTGGACGGCCGCCACGCCGGCGGCAGCCGCGTCATGAGCCGTACGCGGACGGCGGCATCGAGCCCACGCTTGACGACCTGATGAGCGATCCGCTTACCGAGGCGGTCATGCGCCGGGACGGGGTGAG
>JAEULH010000084.1 GCA_016793925.1 Rhodospirillales bacterium
CGCCGGTCAGCACGATCGCGCCGATGCTTTTGTCCCAGCCGGCGCGATGGAAAGCGGCGATCAGCTCCTCGCAGGTCTGGGCGCGGAAGGCGTTGTACTTGTCGGGCCGGTTGATGGTGATCGTGGCGACGCCATCCTCGATGCCGAAGAGAATGTCCTCGTACGCGCTGTCCGCCATCTCAGCCTTCCTTCGCAAAGCGCCATCCGTTCCGGGCCGGCGGATGATAGAAGCGGCTCCGGCAGGGGTCAAACGGCCGAACGGCTTACGGCGCGTGCGGGCGGCAGCGCGCGGCGGCGGCCCCGCCCTACAGCCGCCAGAGCGTGATCCCTTCGGGCATGGTTTTGCGGTCGAGCATGCTGAGCACGTCGATGACGAGGCCGGTGCCGTTCTTCAGCATCCCCGAGATCAGGTTCCAGCCGGCGTCGCGGAAGGCCGCGTGGCCGACCGCGGCGATGACAGCGTCCGACGGCGGCACGTCCGCGACGTTGACGAGGCGGATCCCGTACTCGTGCTCCACGTCGGCCGGATCCGCGACGGGATCGTGCACCGCCACCTTGGCGCCGAAGCCCAGCAGCTCCTCGTAGATGTCGACGATGCGGGTGTTGCGGCAGTCCGGCACGTCTTCCTTGAAGGTGATTCCGAGGATCGCGATCTGAAAGCCGCCCGTATGGCCGCTTTGCAGCAGCCTCTTGATCGTTTCACGGGCGACGACCCGGCCCATGCGATCGTTGATCCGCCGGCCGGCGAGGATCACCTCCGGGTGATAGCCGACCTGTTCGGCGCGATGGGTCAGGTAATACGGATCGACGCCGATGCAGTGGCCGCCGACGAGGCCGGGCCGGAAGCGGAGGAAATTCCACTTGGTTCCGGCGGCGTTGATGACGTCGTGGGTGTCGATGTCGAGCAGCTCGAAAATCAGCGCCAGCTCGTTCATCAGCGAAATGTTGAGGTCGCGCTGGATGTTCTCGATGACCTTCGCCGCCTCTGCGGTCTTGATGTTTGGAGCCCGATGGACCCCTGCCTTGACCACCCGCGAGTAGACCGCGGCGACGATGTCCAGGGTCTTTTCGTCGAGCCCGGAGACGATCTTGACGACGGTGTCGAAGGTGTGTTCGCGATCGCCCGGGTTGATGCGCTCCGGCGAGTAGCCGACGCTGAAGTCGACCCCGCACTTCAGCCCGGATCGGGCCTCCAGGATCGGTACGCACTCAAGCTCGGTGACGCCGGGATACACGGTCGATTCGTAGACGACGATATCGCCGGCCTTGATCTGGTCGCCGACGGTCTTCGTCGCTCCGAACAGCGGATCGAGGTCCGGGCGGTGCGCGGTCGTGATCGGGGTCGGGACGGCGACGATGTGAAAGTCGGCGACCTTGAGATCGGCCGGATCGTTGGTGATGTACAGCTTTGCCTCGGCAAGCTCCTCGGCCGTCGTCTCCCGGGTGCGGTCGACGCCGCGGCGCAGTTCGTCGACCCGGCGCGTACTGTAATCATAGGCGACCACCGGGAAGCCGGCCTTGCCGAGCGCAACGGCGACGGGAAGCCCGACGTAGCCCAACCCGGTGACGGAGATATGCCGATCTGTCATTCTACATCCTTGTTATCAAGCCGCACACGTAACCCCACGTCGCCGCGTCGTCTTTGACCCGTCTCGCCACCGCCGTCGCGTCCGGACGGGCTGCTGCCCCGGCGGGCGAGGAATATCCCGCCGAGAATGACCAGAGCGCCGACGCCTTGCCAGGGTCCGAGCGGCTCCGCCAGGATCGCCCAGGCCAGCAAGGCGGCGATGGCCGGTTGCAGGAGCAGGCTGACGGACGAAAGCGCGGGCGGGAGACGGGCAAGGGCGAATGCGATCAGGCTTTGGCCGCCGGCGTGCGATACAAGGGCAAGTCCGAAAAGCACTGCCCAGCCCCCCATGCTCGACGGCACGAGATTTTCTCCCGAGAGAAGGGTCAGGGTCAAGAGAGCGATGCAGGTTACGACCCCGCTCCAAGCCATTATGGTGACAGTCGAAAGGCGCGCCCGCAGCCGGGCCACGGCGAGGATGTAGCCGGCGTAGAACAGGGCCGTGACCAGGCCGAGCGTATCGCCGAAGAAATGCTCCCGATCGAAGGCGAGGCTGCGGCTCATGAGGATCGCGGCGCCGGCGATGGCCAGGGCCATGCCGAGCAGGAACTGGCGCGAAAAGCGCTCGGAGAAGAAGAGATAGCCGGCGATCGTGACGAAGATCGGCGCGAAATTGGCGAGCAGGGTCGCGTTGGCGACGGTGGTGAAGCGGATCGACCAGTGCCAGAAGGCGAGATCGCCGGCGAAGAGGAGGCCGGCGGCGGCGAGGCCGACGATGTCGTCGCGGCGCGTTCGCGAGACCACGCCGTCGGGCCCGGGAGCGGCACCTGGACCGGCGGCGCGGCGGCTCTCGAAATGCTTCCACAGCCACAGGACGGGCAGGGCGAGGAACAGGCGGTGAAAGGCCGTGGCGGTCGGCGCCAGCTCGCTCAGGCGGACGAAGATCGGGGCGAAGGCGATGCCGACGGCGCCCGAGAGCAGCGCGACGAGGGCGAGGCGGTCGGCGGCGGCCGAGACGGGCTGGCGCCCGTCGCCGAAGGCGGGTTTTGTGGCACGCGGAAGGCTTCTATGTCGCGGCATCGCCCGTTAGTATAGCGATGGCGCGTTGCCGGCGAGGTCTTTTGCCGGGACGGCGGCGGCAGTGGGATTGGCCGCCGGCGCCGAGGCAAGAGGTGACGAAGCGGCGATGGACGCCCCAACGCGTGCTGCAACAACCCGGGCCGGGACTCCGGCCTCGCATCGACCCGACGCGGATTCGCTTCCCGATAGCGGCCGGCTTCTGATCGGAGAGGGCGAGCCGGCGCCCTATGAGATCGTCAACCCGGACGGCCGGGCGCCGTTGCTCCTCGTCTGCGATCACGCCAGCACGCGGATCCCCGCCCGGCTGGGCACGCTCGGGCTGCCGCCCGCGGCGCTGGGTCTGCACATCGCCTATGACATCGGCGCCGCGTCGCTCACCCGCCTGCTTGCCGGCCGACTGGATGCGCCGGCCGTGCTCTGCGGCTACTCCCGCCTTGTCATCGACTGCAACCGGCAGCCCGGCGATCCGCAGTCCATTCTCGCCGTCAGCGACGGCATCGTGATCCCCGGCAACGAGGCCCTGTCGGCGGAGGAGCAGGAGGCGCGGGCGGAAGCGATCCTGTGGCCCTATCACCACGCCATCG
Organism: Rhodospirillales bacterium; assembly: GCA_016793925.1. Lineage (GTDB taxonomy): Bacteria > Pseudomonadota > Alphaproteobacteria > Rhodospirillales > Defluviicoccaceae > JAEULH01. The sequence continues at coordinate 3,232 of JAEULH010000084.1, forward strand.
AGCAGGTCTTCACCCGCCTGCGTCGGCGCGGACCGGAACCGTTGCTGTTCTCGGTCCACACCTTCACCCCGACGCTTGGCGGCGAGGACCGCTTCTGGGACGCAAGCGTCCTGTGGAACCGCGATCCGCGGCTGGCCGTGCCCCTGATCAATTTCCTGCGCCGGCATGAGGAGTTGAACATCGGCGACAACGAGCCCTACTCGGGCAGGGACATCGCCTACACCTTGAACCTCCACGCCGGCGCCGCCGGGCTGGCCAACGCCGCCATCGAGGTCCGCCAGGACCATTGCGAAACCGACCGGCAAATTCATCACTGGGCGGACCTTATCGCCGATGCCCTGCGTCAGCTTCTGTCCATGGGCAACCTCCACCGGATCGAGCAGTTCTGATGACGGAGCCGGCACTCTCGCTCGGCATCGAGGAGGAGTATCTGCTCGTCGACCTCGAAACCCGCGAAGTCGCCGCTGACCCGCCGCCGGAAATGCTGGCCGAGTGCGAGGCGCGGATTCCCGACCTGGTCAAGCCCGAATTCCTCACCTCGCAGATCGAGGTGGCGACGCCGGTGTGCCGCGTCTGCAAGGACGCCCGCGGCGAGCTGTCATGGCTGCGGCGTACGGTGGCCGAGGTCAGCCGCAAGTACGGCCTTGCCCCCATCGCCGCGTCGACCCACCCGTTTTCGCAGTGGCGATCGCAACGGCATACCGACCGGGCCCGCTACCATACGCTCGCCCGCGACATGCAGGCGGTGGCGCGGCGGCTGCTGATCTGCGGCATGCACGTTCACGTGGGCATCGACGACGACGAGTTGCGCATCGACCTCATGAACCAGGTCAGCTACTTCCTCCCGCACCTGCTGGCGCTGTCGACCTCGTCGCCGTTCTGGCTGGGCGAGGACAGCGGCCTGAAGAGCTACCGCCTCAGCGTCTTCGACGAGTTGCCGCGTACCGGCCTGCCGTCCCATTTCGACTCCTGGGGAGAATACAAGCGCCACGTCGACGTGCTCGTCAGCGCCGGCATGTTCGACGACGCCAGCATGCTCTGGTGGGACGTCCGTCCGAGCTGCCGCTTCCAGACCCTTGAAATGCGGATCACCGACGTTTGCCCGCGGATCGACGATGCACTGGCGATCGCCGCGCTCTATCAATCGGTGATCCGGATGCTGGTTCGCCTGCGCCGGGAGAACAAGCGCTGGCGCGCCTACGACAAGATGCTGATCGAGGAGAACCGCTGGCGGGCGAAGCGCTACGGCATCGACGAGGGCCTGATCGACTTCGGCAAAGGCCAAGTCGTCCCTTGCGCCGACCTGCTTGAGGAGCTAATCGACCTTACCAAGCAGGACGCAGAGGAACTCGATTGCGTAAACGAGCTTCTTCACTGCCGTCATATTCTGAAGATCGGCACGAGCGCCCATCGCCAGCTTGCGACATTCGCCGCCGCCATGGAGGCGGGGCGGAGCCGCGAGGAGGCGCTGCAGGGCGTCGTCGACATGCTGATCGAGGAGACCGTGAGCGGTCTTTAGCGTCCACGCACGCAGGGAGGCAAGAATGTACGTCTCGGACATCCTGAAGTTCAAAGGGGACAAGGTCCTGTCCCTGACTGCCGACGAGCCGATCTCCGCCGCGATCGCCATGCTGACGACCAACCGCATCGGCGCGGTGCTGGTGGTCGATGCGAAGGGCGGGATCGCCGGCATCGTCTCGGAGCGCGATCTGGTCCGCGCCATGCACAAGTTCGGCAAGGACCTGTTCGACAGGCGGGTCAGCGATCTGATGACGACCACCGTCGTCACCTGCTCGCCGAAGGATCCGCTCGCGGCGATCATGGGCATGATGACCTCACAGCGCTTCCGCCATGTCCCGGTGGTCGACGAGGGCAAGCTGGTCGGGATGATCAGCATCGGCGACGTGGTCAAGAACCGCATCGAGGAAGCGCAGTTCGAGGTCGACGCACTGCGTCGCTACATCGCGCTGTAGCGCGGAGGCTGCTTCGGACAATCGTCCTGTCTGCCGATTGGCAGGGTGCGCGCGTGTCGGCGGTCCGGTGTTTTTCGTCCGGACCCGGCGAGAGGTCGAGGGATGTGCGGCGATCGCCCTGTTAGGTGCGGGGTCGATCGGCGTGAACCGGGCGAGCGTCGTCGTCAGCGCTTGGAGGGCCCGTTGGCCATCAGGCTCCGCCGGGAGTGTTGCCCTGCAAGCTCCTCCCGGGAGCTTGGATCACCAATCGCAACAAAACGAAAGACCGTTTAAGAGTTCACGACCTGGCCTAAAATAGCTGCGTTAGCCGGTGCCCTGCCTGACATATTTTGCGACGCATTCTCCTGTGTGTTGTGCCCAGGACGAGCATCGGCTTTTACTCGCGTGAAAGGAGCCATGATGTGGCCGCTAAGCCCTGAGGGGCAAAAAATCATCGACAACCTGGCGCAGCGTCACGGGGTCAGCACCGACGCGGTGATGGCCATGCTGCGTGCCCTTGTCGAGGGCAACGGGACGATGGCTCAGTTTGACCATCCCGAGTTCGGCGGCATGGGGCAGTGGACGCGAGGCGGGATGACCATGGTCGGCGACATGTTCAACAATGCGCTCAAGGCCAAGGTGGATGGCCTGTGTTCGGAGCTGGCCGGGCTATTGAGCAGCGAGCCGTTGTTGATGCGGCGGGGAAGGCAGCAGTCCCAAAGTCAGCAGCAGAGTCAGGGCAGCCGGGGGCCTCTCGGTGAGGTTAGCCTCTTTGTTCCATCGGCCGGCAGACCCTGGGATACCGGCTGGCCTGCGGATCTTGGTTCTCCCAGCACTTCGGGCTCGCAGAACGATATCCGCTATGCGTTCTTTCCCTCCTCACGGCGATTGGCCATTGAGATTGCCGGCCGGGTAAAGGTCTATGACACCGGAGATCACCGCATCACCGGCGTTTCCCAGCAGCAAAGCGCGGATGCCTCGCTGACCTTCGTAAGCCAACACGGCCTGGTGCGGCTGGCCGACTTACGGGTCGTTTCCGAGCACAGGAGCAGCGAGATGTCGGCCGAGGCGCCCGCGTCGACGCCGGTGCGCTCTGCGCAAGATGTGGCCGAAGCCACTCCCGTTTCCCCAGCGCCGGCGCGTACCGCGCACGATGTGGCTCAAGATGTGGTTGAAGCCGCTCCCGTCTCCCCAGTGCCGGCCCCGGCGCCAGTGCCGCCGCCGGCCCACGGTGAGGCGCCGGCAGAAGAGATCTTTTTCAAGATCGAGCGGCTGGCCGACCTGCGAAAGAAAGGTGTCCTTTCCGAGGACGAGTTTGCCGCCAAGAAGGCCGAGCTATTGAGCAGACTGTGAGGAGCCGGCAGGCAGGCGTTCCGTGCGGGTCCTAGCGGGCGATGCGATAGGCGGCGCGGAGCAGGTCGGCGAGGTCGAAGATTCGGGCGACATAGTGGTCGCGGACCGCGAAATCGCGGCCGCCTTTGCCCCGCAACTCGTCGCCGAAGACGTCGACAAGGCGATGCAGCCGGCGCCGGTGCAGGCCGACCCGGCGCAACAGCGGGTCGCTGATGATGCCCGCGAAAGCCGTGGTCGCCGCCGCCACCACCATCAGCCCGCCGGTGACCCCCGCAACCAGGGCGGCCGAGGGCGCCACGGTGAAGACGCTGTACCACAGCCCGCCGAGGCCGGCGCCGAGCGGGAAGCCGGCGACGGCGGTCTGGTGGGCGATGGCCGCAGCAAGCGCCGGGCCCAGGGAGAGCGCGCCGGGCGTGAGTTCCTTCAGCACGGTCGCGCCGGTGCCGGCGAGGAGCAGGTTGTTCACCACCTCGGCGGCCGCGGTTCGCGAGCCGGTGTAGTTGGCGAGCAGCTCGGTCAGTCGGCGGCGGACCTCCGGATCGGCCCGGTGACGCTCGACCAGCCCGGCGACGTGGGCGAACGCGCTGACAAGGCGAGGGTCGGCAAGCATCATCTCGGCCAGTGCGTCGCGATCCGACCGCCGCCTGCCGTCGTCGTAGGGCAGTTCCAGCAGGCGGGTGTGCAGCCGCCAGGTCAACTCGCGGCCCAGATCCGTCTCGAGGAAGATTCTGCGCGCTTCGAGCCAGCGGGCCGCGCGCGCGGACCCGATCCGTTTCAGGCCCCTGGCGCCGAGCCGGCTTGCGAGGTAGGGCACGGCAAGCGCTACGTTTGCCGGCGCGCGCAGGATGTCCCAGCCGACGGCTTGCCGGTGCAGCCGCAGGCTGCCGGCGAAGGAGTAGGTCTCGTCGACGAACGCGCCGACGCGGTCGTGGCGCGACTTGATGTAGCGCTCGATGGCGGCGTCGACGATGGCCTCGGCCTCGCCGGCGTCGAGAGGCCTTGGCTTGGCTGCCATCTCGCCGAATTGCTCCATGGGTACTTCCGTCTTTCGCAAACCGGGTCCCGCGACGCTCCCCGCCCATCATCAAGATAGGCGGCGACGTTGGCGGCGGCGAGCGCGTCGCTGCCGGGACACCATGCCCGAGCCCCCTTTCTCGCTCGCAACGATGCCGGCAAGGCGGCATATTAGGGCCATGACTTTGGCCAGCACCGTATTCAAACCGGGGAGACGGCGGCGCCTGTTGGCCGTCATCGCGATTGCGGTGGCAACGCTTGTCGCGGCCAACTGCGGGCGGAAAGGGCCGCCCGAGCCGCCGCCCGGCGCCGACTATCCGCGCCAGTATCCGTCCCGCTGATCTGGTCGAGAGGCGCACGTGGATCACTTCCTATACCGCCGGAACCGCCTCCACGCAGAGGACGTGCCGCTTGAGATCATCGCCGAGCGGGTGAAAACGCCTCTCTACGTTTACGCGACGGCGACGATCGAGCGACATTACCAGGTCTTCGCCGAAGCATTCGCCGACCTGCCGGCGACGATCTGCTACGCGGTGAAGGCGAACAGCAACATCGCCGTCATCCGGACCCTCGCCCGTATGGGCGCCGGCGCCGACGTCGTGTCCGGCGGCGAGCTCCGCGCGGCGCTGGCGGCCGGCGTTCCCGGCGAGCGCATCGTCTATTCGGGCGTCGGCAAGACGGCCGACGAGATGGCCGCGGCGTTGCGCGCCGGGGTCATGCAAATCAATGTCGAGAGCGAGCCCGAGCTGGAGGCTCTGGACGCGGTGGCCCGCTCGACCGGCCATCGGGCGCGCGTGGCGATCCGCATCAACCCCGACGTCGACGCCAACACCCACGCCAAGATCTCCACTGGTCGCAGCGAGAACAAGTTCGGCATCGAGTGGACCGGTGCGCACCGCGTCTACGCCCGGGCCGCAGCCATGCCGGGCATCGCGGTGATCGGCGCCGCCGTTCACATCGGCTCGCAGCTTACCGACCTTGCGCCCTATCGCACCGCCTTTCAGCGCCTCCGCGACCTGGTCGCTATGCTCCGCGCCGACGGCCACCGCATCGACGTCCTCGATCTCGGCGGCGGACTTGGCATCCCGTACGGCTCGGAGAACGCGCCGGTGCCGACGCCGGCGGCTTATGCCGAAGTTGTCCGTTCTGCCATCGGCGACCTCGACTGTCGCTTCGTTCTCGAGCCCGGGCGGATGCTGGTTGGCAACGCCGGGGTACTGCTCACCCGGGTGCTGTACGTCAAGGAGGGCGCGACGCGGACCTTCGTTGTCGTCGACGCGGCGATGAACGATCTCGTCCGCCCCGCGATGTACGGCGCCTATCATGCCATCGTTCCGGTCGCCGAACCGCCGGCCGGTACGCTGGTCCGGGAGGTGGACGTGGTCGGGCCGGTCTGCGAGACCAGCGACACCTTCGCCACCGACCGTCCGCTGCCGCCCGTCGTTGCCGGCGATCTGCTGGCGCTGCGCGGCGCCGGCGCCTACGGCGCGGTCATGGCCTCGACCTACAACGTTCGCCCGCTCGTCCCCGAAGTCCTTGTCTCGGGCGATCGGTTCGCCGTGATTCGCCCGCGGCTGAGCGTCGAGGACATCCTCGGCCGGGAACGCATCCCCGGGTGGATGCGGGACGACGAACGCGCGCTTGCCCCCGCCGGGGGGGAGCCTTGAGGCGGTTCGCCGCTCGGCGCTACCGCCGGCTGCTGGCTCTGGCCGGGGCCGCCCTCCTCTGGGAACAACTTTGGCCGCGGTTGTGGCCGCTTGCGACGATCGTCGGCGCCTTCGTCGCGTTGGGTCTTCTCGACGTCCTGCCGCAGTTGACCGGCTGGTTGCACGCCGCGGTGCTCGTCGTCTTTGCGGCCTCGGCGCTGGCGGCCGCCGGCTACGCCCTGCGCGGCCTGCGACGGCCTGATCGGGCCTCGCGGCGGCGGCGACTGGAGCGCGACAGCGGGCTCGCGCATCGGCCTCTCGGCGCGCGCGACGATCGCCTTGCCGCGGGCGCCGACGATCCTGCGGCGCGCAGCCTCTGGGCGCTGCATCAAAAGCGGATGGCCGCGGCGGCCGAACGGCTGACGATCAGGCCGCCGTCTCCGGGCGTGCCACGCATCGAGCCCTGGGGAATCCGCGCCGGGGTGGTTCTGCTCCTTGTCATCGGGATTGTCGCGGGCGGCGGCGCCGCGCCGGAGCGTATGTGGCGGGCCGTGACGCCGGCTTTGGCGACGACGGCGACGCAGCCCCTCGTCGTCGAGATCTGGATGACGCCGCCGGCGTATACGGGCGTCGCGCCAATTTTTCTCAGCAATGGGAGCGGGGAGGGGAAGGAGGACGCGGCTGTCGCCGTGCCACAGGGCAGCAGTCTTCTGGCGCAGGTGAGCGGCGTGCGCTCGGCGCCTCTGCTTGTCATGGGCGACGGGCGACACCCTTTTGCAGCGTTGACGGATGACGCCGCCGGGGACGCGCCGCGGACCTCCGCCTACCGGACCGAGACGACCGTCGGAGCCGCAAGCGGCGGAACGATCGACGTCCGCCTCGGCTCGCACTCGCTGGCGGCGTGGCACGTTCGGGTCATCCCGGACACCCCGCCCTCCGCTGCGTTCGTCAAGCCGCCCGAAGAGGCCGGCAACGGTCAACTGGCGTTCGCCTACACCGCTGCGGACGATTACGGCCTGAGCGCCCTCGGCATCGAAATACGGCCTGCGGCGACGCCGGAGCTTGCGCCGGAGGCAACCCCGGCGGCTGCATCGGGCGACGCGCTCGTCCGCCTCGATCTGCCCATAACCATCGGCGCGGCGGGCGCCGTTTCGGCCACGGCAACGGAAGATTTGTCGGCCCATCGTTGGGCCGGATCGGCGGTGCGCATGCGCCTTGTCGCGCGCGACACGACCGGTCAGACCGGGCACAGCGACGAAATCGAAACGATCCTGCCCGAGCGCGCCTTCAAGCACCCGGTGGCGCGGGCGATCATCGCCCTGCGAAAGCGCCTCGGCGCCGCAACCACGGCGAACGATGTTCGCGCCGGGGTCGCCGCCGGTCTCAATGCGATCGCTGAACATCCCGAGGCGTTCGCCAACGATATCGTCGTCTCGCTGGCGCTGAGCGTGGCGCGGGCGCGGCTGCAAGCCGATGCCGGCGACAATGCCGTCGACAGCGTGCGGTCGATGCTGTGGTCGGCGGCCCTTCACCTCGACGAAGGCGACGTGCCGCAGGCCGAGCGGGTTCTGGCCGAGGCCCGCGCGAAGCTGGCGGACGCGCTCGAGGCTGGCGCCGACGATGCCGAGATCGACCGGCTTGCTGATGCGCTCGAGCAGGCGCTGGCGCAATACCTGAACGCGGTTGCGGCGGAACTGGCGCGGCGCGGCGGCATGACCGGGCAGCCTTTCCCCCCGGATACGGTGCTCGGCTCGGATGAGCTTCGCGATCTGGTCGAAGCGATGCGCGAGATGGCCCGCACCGGCTCTCGCGACGGCGCACGGGAGCTTCTGGCGCAGCTTCAGGCCATGCTCGAGGGCATTCGCGACGGCCTCGACATGAGCGCGAACCGGGAGGAGCTGGCCGAGGCCGGGGCGATCATGCAGGAATTGCGGACGCTTGCCGACGACCAGCAACGTCTGCTGGAGCAGACCTTCGCTCGATCACGCGAAGAGAGCAGCGCGCCGGTCGATATCCGGCCGGGCGCGCGGACCGCGCGGAAGGAACACGCCGTCGGCGCCGCGAGCGCCGCCGCCCAGGACGACCTCCGCCGTCGGCTTGACGAGACGGCGGTACGTCTGGACGCGTTCGCCGGCGAGATCCCGCCTGCGCTTGGCGAGGCGGGCGCGGCCATGAGCGCCGCTGCGCGGGCGCTGAGGGCGGACCTGCTGGGTGACGCCAGCGATCGGCAAGGCGAGGCGGTTCAGGCCCTGCGCGATTCGCTGCAAGGCGCGGGGCAGGCGATGGCCCAGCGCCTTGGCGCCGGCTTGGCGCTGTTTGCCGCCGGCGGCCGCGGCGGCGGCGACCCGTTCGGACGCGCGCCAGGGGAAGAGGGACGCGGCTTTGCAACCGGCAACGTCACAATTCCGGAGCAAAGCGAGCTTCGCCGGGCTGCTGAGATCCTCGATGAGCTTCGCCGGCGCGCTGGCGAGCGCCAGCGCCCGGAAGAAGAGCTGCACTATATCGACCGTCTGCTCCGTCGCTTTTGAGCCGGACCGACCGGAGCGTTCCTTCGCGCTCGTTCCGCCTCCTCGGCGATCGCCCCCCTCACCGAGGTCAGCGATCGCCTTCACCGAGGATCCGGAGGCGGAGGTGCAGCTATGCGGTGCCTCAGTCGTTCTTGATGCTGTCGCGCACGCCCTTCGCACTCTCCTTCACGTCGTGAGCGGCGCCTTTAACCTCGCCTTTGGCCCTGTCTGCCTTGCCTTCGGCCTCGATCCGCTCGTTGCCCGTCGCCTTGCCCACGGTTTCCTTCACGACGCCTTTCGCCTTGTCTTTTTCGCCGGCCATGTCTCACCTCTCTGCAATCGACTATCAGGGTATGAACGGCTTCGAGCCGGCATGGTTCCCTGAGCCAATGCGTGAAGATGTCGACGCCGGACCTCCGCGGAGACGTTGGAAGTGCCGTCCGTCGCGCGAGTGTGCGAGTGCCGCGGCCCGCATGACCGGGTCGGGGGAGCCTCTGCCCGCCCTGCGATGGCGGTGGGATGCGCGCGGCAGATGGCGCTAGGAGGCCGCCGGCCTCGGCGCCAGGCTGACCTTGATCCGTTCGGCGCTCTCCGCCGGATCCGTGATCTGAGCCTCGAAGCGCACGCTCTTGCCCACCGGCAGGGTCTCGCCGGGCGGCCGGACAACGACCTCCTGAACCTCCGCGTTGCTCTTGTCGACAAGCACCACCCGCACCATCGGCAACGCGCGCGGTTTTTGCGCGGTATTGGCGAGATCACCCGCGACCGTCAGCACCTGACCGCCATCGTTCCACGACCGTGACGAACTGACGCTGCGGATTTCCAGTCCCTCGGCGAACGCGTCGCTCGCGGCCAGGCCGACGGCGCTGTAGACGCCGGCGGCGCCGGGAAAGGCGGCTATGACCGCATCCCGGGTGGCTGCAAGCAGACCGACGCTGACGAGAACGGTTGCGGCAACGGCGCCGATCGCGACGACCGCCATCCGCAGGGAGCGATCATGGGCGCGGGAGGAAGGCTGCGGCCGGATGGCGTCGTCGCCGACGGGCGGCGGTGGAATGGAGGCGTCGCCGGCTGCCGCGCCTGCCGGACGAGGCGTTGACGCCGGGTCGTATTCCAACCCTTTCGCAAGGTGCCGCTTGCGCAAGGTGCCACCGGACGTGGTGGCAGACGCCGCAAGGGTCGCCAGTGTCGGGGTCGGCGGAGCCGCCGCCGGCGAAGGGGCGTCGTCGTTCCCGCTCGCCCGATCGCGCTTTTCCAGCGTACGCCGGTCGCCGGGCGACGATGCGCTCGCCGGTTCCTCGTCGACCGGGTCAAGCCGGGCGACGTTGTCACCCGTCGCCGCCTCGTCCTCTGTGTCCTCGAAATTGTAGACGGCGCTCGCCGGTCGGGCCGGCGGCATCGGCTCGGTCGCGATTTCCCCTTCGTGCGAACGGTCGGCATGCGCGCCGACGGGATCCGGCGACGGCGCGCGGGGCGCAGGCGCATGCGGGGATTCACGAGCGTTTGCGCCACCGGGACCTTGGCCCAGCGACAGTGCGAGCAGACGCAACGCCTCGGCGGAATCAGGAAGCGTGGCTTCGGGCCTGTGCAGCCACTCGCACGAACAATTCGAGCACTGTACGATTTGGGGCTCGCCGGTGAGAGCGGCCGCATCCACGCTGTACAGGATCCCGCAACGCGGGCAGACGATGATCATGAGCACGGAGATTATGTTACCCTGAAAGCCGATTATAGGCACGCCGCCTCGGGCGTGGCAAGTCAAAGCGGAGAATTGAGGGCGCAAGTCCACAAACAAATGCGAAAATTTCAACCAGTTCTTGATATTTGAAAGAAAAAGTATGCCCCATACGGGCAAAAACGCCTTGCACGCCAAGCATCCCGATCATGTCGGCGACGCGGCGCGCCGTTGCCGAGGACATGATCCCGCGGATGCATGGGGAGCCCTCCGCCTGCGTTCGCGAAGGTGCGGCGAAGTGGCGGCGCCGGCCGCCCGCCCGTGCGCAACGTGGGCGAGGTCCTCGACGGGGAACCATGGTTGAAGTCGCAGGGCATTACCCGCGTTTGCGGCTCCTTGCCGCCGCCATGCTCGCAGCCGCGAGCGTCGCCTTCGCCTGGGGATGGGGGCTCTTTCGCTTCGCGGCAGAAATACCCGCCGCCGTCGTCGACTACGAGACGCCGACCGATGCGATTGTCGTGCTCACCGGCGGCAGCGAGCGGTTGACGACGGGCGTAACCTTGCTGAACCGCGGGCTTGCTCGCCATATCTTTGTTTCCGGCGTTCATCCTGACGTCGACGCCGCTGCGGTGATGCGCAGCGCCGGCGGCATTGGCGGCGATCTCGTCGACCGCATCGCGATCGGCCATGGCGCGCGCGACACCGCCGGCAACGCCAGCGAGACCGCCGCCTGGATGCGGCGCCATGACTATCATTCCCTGCGCCTGGTGACCGCCAGCTATCACATGCCACGCAGCCTGCTCGAATTCAGGCAGGCGCTTCCCGATGCGACGATCATACCCAACCCGGTGTTCCCGAGCCGCGTGAAGCAGGCGCAGTGGTGGGCGTGGCCGGGAACGGCCGCCCTGATCATCAGCGAGTACAACAAGTTTCTCTGGTCCTCGGCTCGTCAAGCGTGGCACGCAGCGGTCGCCGGGGCGCGCCCGGCACCTTCGTCGGAAGCCGCGCGATGACTGCTTTTCGCTCCCACGCCTACTCGATTATCGGCCTCGCCTGGACGATAATCCTCTGTATCCTCTACCTCCCTCTGCTGGCGGCGCCGCGCGACGTGCACCGGGTGGCGGTCCGCTTCTGGGCGCGGGGCCTGCTCGGCCTTCTTTGGGTCGTCTGCGGCCTGCGTCACCGCGTTGTCGGCCGAGACAACCTCCCGGCCGGACCGGCGCTCATTGCCGCGAAGCACCAGTCGGCGTGGGAGACGTTGGCGCTTCTCGTTATCGCCAGGCGGCCGGTGTTCATCCTGAAGAAAGAGTTGCTGCGCGTGCCCCTGATCGGCTGGCACTTCCGCAAGTTCGGCAACATCGGCATCGACCGCATGCACGGCGCCACGGCGCTGCGGGCGATGGTGCCGGCGGCAGGCGCCGCCTTGGCGGCCGGCTACCAGGTCATCGTTTTCCCGGAAGGAACCCGCGTCGGCGTCGGCGAACATCGCGCTTATCAACCCGGGATTGCCGCACTCTATGCCCGAACCACGGCCCCCGTCGTGCCCGTGGCGCTGAACTCCGGCCGCTTCTGGGGCCGGCGGAGTGCGATCAGGTATCCCGGCACGATAACGATCGCCTTCCTTCCGCCGATCGCGGCGGGCCTCGACCGGCGCACCTTCATGCGCGAGCTCGAATGCCGCATCGAGGATGCGAGCGCGCGGCTGGACGGCGACGGCCGCGACGGCGAAGCCGCCGCGTGAGTCGACCGGCGCCAAGCCAGGGCGTGGAACAAAAAAGGAACATGTGTTGTTGACGCGGGCTTCGGCGCTGACCTACAGTGGGACTCGAACCCGCAGCGGCGGTCCGGGCGGACACCCGGGCGAGACCCATGGCGGCAGAGGATAGAGGATAAAGGGCGGCTTTCGTGCAGCTTGCTCCGGTCGCACAGCAGATCTGGGACATGAAGTACCGGCTGAAGGCCGGTGACGGGCAGCCTGTCGATCGGACCCTTGCCGATACCTGGCGGCGCGTCGCCCGCGCCCTCGCCGCCGCCGAGGCCGAACCCTCGGCGTGGGAGGATCGGTTTTTCGCCGCGATGGAGGACTTCAAGTTCCTGCCGGCGGGGCGGATCCTTTCCGGCGCCGGTGCGCAGCGCCGGGTCACCCTGTTCAATTGCTTCGTCATGGGCGACATCCCGGACGACATGGCCGGCATCTTCGAGCACCTCAAGGAAGCGGCCCTGACCATGCAGCAGGGCGGCGGGATCGGCTACGACTTCTCAAGCCTCCGTCCCAAGGGCGCGCCGGTGCGCGGCGTCGGCGCCGACGCCTCCGGGCCGCTGTCGTTCATGGACGTCTGGGACGCGATGTGCCGCACCATCATGAGCGCCGGTTCCAGGCGCGGCGCAATGATGGCAGTGATGCGCTGCGATCATCCCGATATCGAGGCGTTCATCGACGCCAAGCGCGAGCCCGGGCGGCTCAGAATGTTCAACCTGTCCGTGCTTGTCAGCGACGCCTTCATGCGCGCGGTGAGGGAAGACGCGGCCTGGGAGCTGACCTTCGCCGGCGTCGCCTGTCGCAGCGTCCGGGCGCGGGCGCTCTGGGACGCGATCATGCGCGCGACCTATGCCTGCGCCGAGCCGGGCGTCATCTTCATCGACCGCATCAACCGGCTCAACAACCTGTCGTATTGCGAAACGATCCACGCGACCAACCCCTGCGGCGAGCAGCCGTTGCCGGCCTACGGCACCTGCCTGCTCGGCTCGATCAACCTCGCCCGACTGGTCGGGGCCCCGTTTACGGCGGAAGCGGGCATCGACACTGACCGCCTGGCCGAACTGGTCGCAGTGGCGGTGCGGATGATGGACAACGTCATCGAGGTGTCCGGCTATCCCCTGCCGCAGCACGAGGCCGAGGCGCGTGCCAAGCGGCGGATCGGCCTCGGCATCACCGGCCTCGCCGACGCGCTGATCATGTGCAACGCCCGCTACGGCGGCCGACGGGCTGTCTCGCTGACTGAGGCCTGGATGCGCACGATCCGCCGGGCGGCCTACCTGGCGTCGGTTCGGCTCGCCGAAGAGAAGGGCGCTTTCCCGCTGTTCGACCGGGACGCGTACCTGGCGGGAGAGGGCGCGGCAAGGCTCGACGAGGACATCCGCGCCGCCATCGCCGCAAACGGGATCCGCAACGCCCTCCTGACCTCGGTGGCGCCGACGGGGACGATCTCGCTTCTCGCCGACAACGTTTCGTCCGGGCTCGAGCCGGTGTTCAGCTTTCAATACGTTCGTCATGTCCTCATGCCCGACGGCGCGCGTCGTGAGGAGGAGGTGACAGATTACGCCTATCGCCAGTTCCGCCGCATCGCCGGGGAGGCGGCGCCTCTGCCTCCGGCTTTTGTCGACGCCGCCGCGCTGACGCCCACTGACCACCTGGTGATGCAGGCGGCGGTTCAGGGCTTCATCGACAGCTCCATCTCCAAGACGATCAATTGCCCGGAGGGGATCGACTTCGAGGCGTTCAAGGAGATCTACCTTCGGGCCTACGACTTCGGGTGCAAGGGCTGCACGACCTTTCGGCCGAACGAAATCACGGGCGCCGTACTCGAACGTGCCGACACGAAACCGGCGACCCCCGAAGCGGCGGCCGACGCGACGGCGCAAGCGGCCGACGCTCAAAGTGCAGAGGCCCGCAGCCGCGACCTCGACGCCGGCGCCGTCGTCCAGATGTTCCGCCCGCTCGACCGGCCGGCGGCGCTTCCGGGCAAGACCTACAAGGTCAAGTGGCCGGAGAGCGACCATGCCATCTACATCACGGTCAACGACATCATCCAGGACGGCCGCCGTCGCCCGTTCGAGGTGTTCATCAATTCCAAGAACATGGAGCATTACGCCTGGACGGTCGCCCTGACCCGGATGATCTCGGCGGTGTTCCGCCGCGGCGGCGACGTTGCCTTTGTCGTCGAGGAACTGAAGGCCGTGTTCGATCCGCGCGGCGGGCAGTGGATGGGCGGTCGCTACGTTCCCAGTCTGCTCGCGGCCATCGGCGAGGTGATCGAGCGGCACATGATCGACATCGGCTTCCTGCCGCTCGCGGGCGCAACGGCGAGCGGCGAATCCGATACGGTGTCGCTGTCGCACCAGGACGCGCGCACCGGCGGCGCGGGCGATGGATCGACCGGCGCGCCCGCCCGCTTGACGGCGGCTCATGCGAGCGCCTTTCGCCAGTGCCCGAAGTGCGCGGCGCCGACCCTGATCCGGCAGGAAGGATGCGACACCTGCTCAAGCTGCGGTTATTCCAAGTGCGGCTGAGAAAAGGGGCGGCCTTGCCGCCTGGCGCAGCGGGTGCCGCGCGCTAACTGACAGTGGATGAACGACCGCCGCTGTCTGGCGAGCGGTTTTCGCGGATCGGTCTTCGGAGCCGCACGCGATGCAGTACGTCGTCGCCTACGTGTCCACTGCGGCCGTTTTCCTCGGCCTCGACAGCCTCTGGCTTGGCTGGGTGGCGCGAAACGCCTACCGCCGCTGGATCGGCCACCTGCTGGCGGATGACATCGGCATGGCCGCCGCCGGCGCGTTCTACCTGGTCTACGTGATCGGCCTGATCGTTTTCGCCGTCGCTCCGGCGTTGCGCGAAGGTGCCTGGTCGACGGCTGCGATGTATGGCGCGCTGTTTGGCCTGTTCGCCTACGGCACCTACGAGATAAGCAACTTCGCGACCTTGCGCGACTGGCCGATTTCGATGGTCATCGTCGACATGCTCTGGGGCTCGGCGTTGAGCGCAGCGTCCGCCGTCGCCGGCTTCGCCGTGACGCGCTATTTCGTCTAGACGCCGCGCTGTCGATCCGGCCCCGGGACCCAGCCCTCGGGCGTATCGTGATCGGGATGCTGATGGCTCGCCATCCGCGCCTGACGATCCGGCTCCATGTCGTCATCGGTGGTTCCGCCTGGCAACTCCGCAAGCCTGTCGAGCCAAGCGAGCCGGCTCTCGGTGCCGAGGTGTTTGCCGGGCGGCGTCTCGGCCGGGCGATCGAGGCTGCCGATGGTGACGTCGATCCACTCGGAATCCGAATAGGCGAAGCTCAATGGCGTGCCGCACGCAGAACAGAAGCCGCGCACGGCGACCGACGAGCTGTGGAACGTATCGGGCGTTCCCCGGGTCCAGGCGAAGTCGCGGACCCTGATCGGGGCCAGCGCCGCGAACGGTCCGCCGACGGCCTTCTGGCACATGCGACAGTGGCAAAGGTGTACGCCCTCCGGCCGCGCGTAGAGGGCGTAGCGGACGGCGCCGCACTGGCAGCCGCCGGTGAGGATTGCCGCGCACCTTGTCGCTTCGCTCATCGTGCTCCCCCGGTTGGCCTGCCTTACTTCCGCCGCGGCTATTGCATAGGTGAGACCGGCTTGTCTACGCGGAGGCTGCGCACTCGCGGGGCCAAGCCGTATCGATCGCTGAATGGAGCCTGCCCATCATGACCCCAGCCGCCGCTTTCCACCGCCCGGCGTGCCTGCGCGCGCCCTGCGGGCGAGCCGCCCACTTCAACCGCCGGCGGGTATTGAAGCTTGCCGCCGCCGGCGCAACGCTGCTCTCCGCGCCCGTGTTTCCGAGGCCTGCCGCAGCCGGTCATGCCGACGCCCTGCTCCTGAGCTGCATGGACTACCGCTTGCTCGACGATATCGTTCGCTATATGGACGGCCGCGAGCTTACCGACAACTACGATCAGGTCATCCTCGCCGGCGCATCCCTCGGGGCGACGACCAACGTCTACCCGTCGTGGGGCGAGACATTCTGGTCGCACCTGCAGCTCGCGCTCGATCTTCATCACGTCAACAAGCTGATCGTCCTCGATCACCGCGACTGCGGCGCCTACAAGGCCATCTTCGGTCAGGACTACGCAGCCGACCCGCAGCGCGAGACGGAAATACACGCCCTTCAGATGAAGGAGCTGAATGCCCTGGTTGCGGAAAAGCACCCGACGTTGCCGACCGAGTTGCTGCTCATGTCCCTCGACGGCTCGGTGGAAACAATCAGCTAGATCGGCAGGGCTCACGGTTCGGCAGAGCGGGCAGCGTCGCCTGCGTGCCCGCCGGAGGCTTCGCCGGCAACCTCGGCGAGAGCGAGAACGCGGTGCAGCGGCCCATCGGCGATGCCGATGCGATCGAGATGGGCGATGACGTTGCGCAAGTAGTCGAGCGAAGCGCCATAGCTCCCGCGCCCCTGACGTACGAGACGGGCAGCCTCTTCCGGCGCCAGCGTTCCGACGTACTGGCGGTGGCGCGGTTCTGCGACGAACGCAAGCGCACGGACGCTTTCGCCGCCGTCGAGGCGAACAGGCACAAGCTTCGGGCGGTAGGCTGCGGTCGACATTTCCCGCTGCTCGAGGTAGGCGAGCGTGGTCGCGTAGTGTCCCGGCGCGACGCGAAGCGCCCGCCCTGCGCACGACCCGCCGCGATCCAGCCCGAGGACCAGACCGGGCTTCGTCTCGGTGCCGCGGTTGCGGATCGACAGGATGCAGAGCGCGCGGTGGTAGCCGCGCAGCAGCGCCGGACGCACCTCGGCGCAGACGAAGTTCGGCTCCCACATCAGCGAGCCGTAGGCGAATACCCACAGCGGCTCGGGGCGCGTTTCGTCGGGCGGCCCGCCCGCGCCCCAGGTGGCGACGATGAGCGGTGCGCATGCCCGCACGGCCGGTTCGTTCATGCCCGCGTCACCAGAGCGACGCCGACGGCCGCCACGGCCATGCCGGCGATCGCCGGCGGGCCGAGCGTCTCTCCGAACAGCATCCAAGCCAGGGCCGCAGTGACCGCCGGGGTCAGGTAGAACAGGCTGGCGACGCGGGCAGCCGCGCCGCGTCGGATCAGCAGGTAAAGCAGGCTGATGGCGCCGATGGAAAGCACGAGAATCAGCCAGCCGAGGGCGAAAACGAACGCGCCGGTCCACTCCACCCGCATGGTCTCCGTGAACAGGGCGATGGGAACGTAGGCCAGGCCGACCGTTGCGTATTGGATGGCCGAACCGGTGCAGATGTGCATGCCGGCGCCATGGCGCTTCTGGTAGAGCGTTCCCGCGGTCATCCCGGCGAGGGCCGCAACGGCCCATCCGGCGCCGGCGATATCCGCCGGCCGCAGGCTCAGCTTATTGGCGACGACCAGCAAAACGCCGACGAAACCGAGGCCGAAGCCGAGCCACTGTCGTCGGCTCACCCTTTCGCCGAGATAGGCAGGCGCGGCTACCGCCGTGAGGAGAGGCTGCAGGCCGACGATCAGTGCGGCGATGCCGGCGGGCACGCCGGCGGCGATCGAGGAAAACACGCCGCCCAGGTAGATGCCGTGGATCATTAACCCGGCGGCGGCGATCCGGCCGATCTGCGCCGGGTCACGCGGCCACGGCGCGCCGACGACGACGGCGGCGACGCCGAGAATCGCAGCGGCGCAGAAGAAGCGGATCAGCAGGAAGGTAAACGGTTCGGCATAGGGCAGGCCGAATTTGGCGCCGACGAACCCGGTGCTCCAGAGGACCACAAACGTCGCCGGCATGAGCGCGATCCATGGCGATGCCTGCCCTGCGATTTCCCCGTTTGACACCGCTGTCGCAGGCTTGTTTGCCATGACCTTGCCACAATCTTTCGGACGGGGAACGCTATCCGCTCGCTTCCGTGACCGCAACCGCCTATAAATGTGTAAATCATGGCATTCCGGAGCGCCTGAAAGTCCGGTGATTTTATGAATCGAGCCGAGGCATTGCACCCTCACCCCGTCACCTCTGCGGCAGCGGGGACCACCAAGCCGCTGTCGCGTCGTCGCGGCTTCGGCCTCAGCGCCGCTGCGGCGATCCTTGTCCTGATCGCGATTGTCTACGGCTCGCTGTGGATGGTCGCAAGCCTGCACCTGCGCAACGGCGTTCTCGAGTGGGTCGCTGCGCGGCAGGCAGAAGGCTACCGAATCTCCTTCGCCGGTCTGGACCTGGGCGGCTTCCCGCTGGCAGCGCGGGTGACGATTCTTGACCCCGTCGTCACTGCACCTGACGGCCGCACATTTTTCTGGTCTTGGGCGGGCGATCGCGCGGCCATCGAGGCCAGTCCCTTCCGTTTCGACGGGATCACGTTGCGCCTCGCCGGGGAAGAGGCGCTGTCCATCAATGTCGGCGGCAAGCTCAAGACCTATCGCGGCGGCGCCGATGAAATCACGCTGCAGACCTCGGCCGGGCTTGCGCCAAGCTCCGGAGGGCTGACCGTACGTGGTCTGGCCCTGACCGCGGATGAGCCGGGCGACGCCATTCGGCTGGAGCGATTGAGCGCGTCGAGCGCGCTGAGCCGGCAGACTGCGCCATCCGGCCCGGAGGCCTTGCTCGCCGTGCGCATCGACGCCCTTGGCCTGCAGTTGCCCCAGCAGCTCGATCTGCCGCTGGGTAACACACTCGACGAGGTCGCCGTCGACGCGACCATCCGCGGCTTGATGCATCCGTTCGCGAACCTGCGCGACGGTCTCGAGCGATGGCGCGACGGCGGCGGCATGGTCGACTTCGCACGTCTCGGCTTCAACTACGGGCCCTTGACCCTGAGCAGCGTCGGGACTCTTTCCCTCGACGACGCAGCGCAACCGGTCGGGACGTTCACCGCCCGCATCCTGGGGTTCCAGCAGACGATCGACGCGCTGGCCGACCGCGGGATTATCGACGGTCGGGTCGCCGGCAAGGCCCGAATGGCGCTGGCGCTCCTTAGCCGGAAGCCTCCCGGCGCAAACGCGCCGATGCTGCAGGTGCCATTGACGCTGCGCGAACGCACCCTGTCCGTCGGGCCGCTGTCACTGCTGGTCGTTCCGGAGATCGAATGGCCGCGTGGCCCCAATTCACAGGGAGGCGCCCTGCCGGCGTTCCGCCCGAAGGTCTCCGGCTGAAGCGCGCCCGGAGGTGGGTCGCGTGGCCGGACGGTGGCGGACAACAGCCTTCGGCGCGTTGGTCGCTTCGGCTGTCATCGCGCTCGCCTGGATCGCCTTTACCCCGCTACATTCGCCCGAAGCAGGCGAGAAACGGGCGCAGCTTCCGGCGCAGAGGCTGGTCGGCCAGTTTCTTGTCGCTACGCCGCAACTGAGCGATCCCCGCTTCGCCGAGAGCGTGATCTATATCGTCGCAGACGATGACGGAGGCGCGATGGGCCTCATCGTCAACCGGGTCTACGGCCGCGGCCCGCTGAGCGCTCTGCTCAGCGCTTTCGGCGTCGAGGGCGAAGGCGCAAGCGGTACGGTGGCCTTGTACTATGGCGGCCCGGTCATGCCGCGGAGCGGCTTCATCCTGCACAGCGGCGACTACAGTGGGCCCGAGACGCAAGAGATCGTCGCCGGCGTCTCCCTCTCCACCGGGGCCGACGCCCTGCGCGCCATGGGGGCGGGGGAAGGCCCGCGGCAGAGCCGGATCATGCTCGGTTACGCCGGCTGGGGGCCGGGTCAACTCGCCGACGAGATCGCCCGCGGCGACTGGCTGACGGCGTCCGCCGGACCGGCTCTCGTTTTCGACGATGATGCCGAGACGCTATGGAAGCGCATCTACCCGCACGCCGGGAAGGCTCTCTGACACCGTCGCCGGCCCGCGCTTTCGTCTCCTATTCCTGCCTGGCGGCAAGCACGCGACGGCGGATCTCGCGTGTCCGGATGAAGTGTTCCTGCAACGGCTCGGCCTCGCCCCAGCGGATCGCGCGCTGCAGCGCCGTCAGATCCTCGTTGAATCGGCCCAGCATCTCGAGCACGGCGTCGCGATTGTTAAGGAAGATGTCGCGCCACATGACCGGATCCGAGGCGGCGATGCGGGTGAAGTCGCGGAAACCGCCGGCGGAGAACTTCGCCACCTCAAGCCTGAGATGCTCTTCCAGATCGGTCGCGGTACCGACGATGGTGTAGGCGATGAGATGGGGCAGGTGCGAAGTGATCGCCAGCACCCGGTCGTGATGCTGCGCCGGCATGATCTCGACCGTCATGCCTGCCTGGCGCCAAAGAGCGGCGATCCGCTCGATTGCATTCGGATCGGCGCCGGTCGGCGGCGTAAGGATGCAGAATCGCCCCTGGAACAGCTCGGCGAACCCCGCCTCGGGACCGGAGTGCTCGGTGCCGGCAACGGGATGGCCGGGCACGAGATGGACGCCTTCGGGGAGATGCGGGGCGATGTCGCGGATGACGCATTGCTTCACCGAGCCGACATCGCTGACGATACAGCCCGGGCTCAGGGCCGGGGCCATGGCTTCGGCGATGGCGGCGTAGGCGCCGAGCGGCGTGCACAGCATGACCAGGTCGGCGCCTTCGACGACCTGGCGCGGATCGGTCGTGGTGCTGTCGGCCAACCCCAGCGCGCAGACGGTATCGAGGGTGCCGTGGGAGCGGGCGCAGACCGCGATGTGGCGGGCGAGGCCGTCGCGGCGGATCACCCGCGCCAGCGACGAGCCGATCAGGCCGATGCCGATCAGCGCGATCTTGGCGAACGGCGGAGCTTCCGGCTGCCCCATCGCCTAGCGCCGGGCCAGGTGGTCTTCGAGCGCGGCGACCAGCTCGCGCAGTTCGTCTTCGCGACCGATCGTGATGCGCAAGGCATCCGGCAGCCGGTAGGCCGCCATGCGCCGGACGATGATGCCGCGGCGCTTGAGGAAGGCATCGGCCGCATCGACGGCGTCGGGGTCGGGGAAACGGGCAAGGACGAAGTTGGCGAAGCTTTCGCCGACATCGAGCCCAAGCCCGAGCAAGGCGTCGCGCAGCCAGGCGCGCCAGTAGGCGTTGTGTTCCTGGGCGCGCTGGACGAATGCGCCGTCGGCCAAGGCCGCGACGCCCGCGGCCTGGGCCAGCGACGAGACGTTGAACGGGTTGCGGCTCCGGTTGAGGACATCGGCGATTTCCGGCGGGCAGTAGGCCCAGCCAAGGCGCAACCCGCCCAGCCCGTAGATCTTGGAGAATGTCCGGGTAACGACCACGTTGTCGCCGGCGTCGACCAGGTCGAAGCCGCAGGTGTAGTCGGCCTGCGCGATGTATTCGGCGTAGGCGGCGTCGATGACCAGCAGGACGTCGCGACGCAGGCCTGCGCGCAGTCGCGCCATCTCCGCCGCCGGGACAAAGGTTCCCGTGGGGTTGTTCGGATTGGCGAGAAAGACGATGCGGGTGGTTTCGCTCACGCCGGCAAGAATAGCGTCGACATCGGCGGTCAGGTTCCGCTCGGCCACGGCCAGCGGCGTCGCGCCTGCGGCCTGGGCGGCGATCGGATACATCAGGAAGCCGTGGCGGGTGTAGACCACCGTGTCGCCGGGACCGGCGTAGGCCCGGCAAAGCAGGCCGATCAGCTCGTCGGAACCCGCCCCGCAGACAATGCGCCCGGCGTCGAGGCCGTGGATGCGACCGATCTGCCGGCGGAGCTCGGCGCAGCCGCCGTCGGGATAGCGATGGATGGCCTCTCCGCCCTCGCGCAGCGCGGCCAAGGCGCGCGGGCTGGGACCGAGGGCGCTTTCGTTCGAGGCGAGCTTGATGATCCGCTCGACGCCGGCAACGGCGGATTCGCCGCCGACATAGGGCGCAATGTCGAGAATGCCGGGCCGTGGCAGAAGCATGGCGGTCATGCCGACGTCAGGAGGCTTCAGCATCGACGCCGGTCGCCGTCGCGGCGCTCGCCTGTCTGGCGACGGGGCCAAGGGCCTCGGCGTCCAAAGGCTCCGCATAGCCGCCGAGGGTCAGGAGGCGGTTGAGGGATCGCCCCATGGCCTTGCCCACGGCGTCGAGACGGAGGTCGCCGGGGCCGACGAAATCCGCGACCTCGACCAGATAAAGCATCGAGGCCGGCGCCTCGCCTTCATGCCAGGCGAAGGTGGCCAGTGGCGTCAGTCCGGCGCCGTCGAGCGCGGCCGCGAGTCGCGCCGCGCCGGTTCCGGCCTCGACATCGGCCGCGATATAGGTGCGGTCTCGTCCCGTCGGCCGCACCGCCACCGGACAGATCACCAGGGCCTGCGCCTCGCCGCCGCGCGTGCTGGCGGGACCGGCGAACGGCAGCTTCGCGATGATTCGCGGCGCTTCCGGTTGGCCGGTGACGAGGTGACGCCACCACGGATCGACGTCGTCGTTGCCCGGCAGCGGCAGGACGCCGACGATCGCCTCGTGCCGACGGACGGCCTCGATGACCGAACGCGCCGAGGTGTGGCGGGTCATCGGCGTGTAGGCGCCATACTGGTCGCGCGCCAGGTCCCAGTAGCGGCCGTCGGCGTCGGGCATATAGGCGGCCACCGAAAAAGGTCCCTCGAACGACAGCGTCGCGTTGATGAGCTGCCGCCAGATCGCTACAAGTTCAGGCTTCGGAAACGGCCCGCGATGGCGGCCGACGATCCGGTAGACGATCTCCGCCTCGCGCGACGGCTGGATCTTGATCGGCAGGTCGTGCTTGATCACGCGGACCTGTTCGACCAGTTCTGTACGACGGATGATCAGGTCGTGTATGGCATCGTCGATGGCGTCGATCTCAGACCGCACGGATGCGAGGTCTTGGTCCAGGCTCATGGTCGTTTCCGGAAGTACGCGGATCTGACGCCCGCACCCGTGGCGTTGCGAGCGGACTAGTGATAATGCGAGCGCATCGGCAAAGCAAAGAGAGTTTGGCCCCGCACCGCCGCCCGCGCGGCGGCGTCCGCGGCAAAAGCGGCGATTCAAGGCGATGAAGGAACCGGGCGGAGCCGCGGCTTCGGCAGCCGTCGAGGCGAGCGAGGCTGCGTTCGAGACGACCGCGCGACGGGTCATCCTCGGCCATGAGCGGTCGCTGAGGCTCGACTGCGGCATCGGCTTGCGCGATTTCCCGCTCGCCTATCAGACCTACGGCCGGCTCAACGCCGAGCGCTCCAACGCCATCCTCGTCTGCCATGCGCTGACCGGCGACCAGTACGCCGCGTCGCTCCACCCGCGCACCGGCAAGTCCGGCTGGTGGGACATCATGATCGGGCCGGGCAAGCCGCTCGACACGGAGCGCTATTTCATCGTCTGCAGCAACGTCCTCGGCGGCTGCATGGGCTCCGCCGGACCCAGCGAAATCGACCCGGCGACCGGCGAGTTGTGGAGCCTGAGCTTTCCCGTCATCACCATCGCCGACATGGTCCGGGCCCAGGCCATGCTCCTCGACCACCTCGGCATCGACCAGCTCTTCGCCGTCATCGGCGGGTCGATGGGCGGCATGCAGGTGCTCGAATGGGCGTCGCTGTTTCCCGAACGCGTGTTCGCCGCAATCCCGGTGGCGACCGCGGCCCACCACAGCGCGCAGAACATCGCCTTCCACGAGGTCGGCCGACAAGCGATCATGGCCGATCCGGACTGGATGGGCGGCGAGTACTGGCGCCACGGCCGCCGGCCCCATCGCGGCCTGGCGGTGGCGCGGATGGCTGCGCACATCACCTACCTCTCCGAAGGCAAGCTGCACCAGAAATTCGGCCGCCGGCTGCAGGACCGGACGGTCGTGACCTACGGCTTCGACGCCGACTTCCAGGTCGAAAGCTACCTGCGCCACCAGGGGATCAGTTTCGTCGAGCGGTTCGACGCCAACGCCTACCTCTACATCACCCGCGCGATGGACTACTTCGACATGGCGGCCCGCCACGGCGGCGTGCTCGCCAATGCCTTCCGCGACACGCCCGTTCGCTTCTGCGTCCTGTCGTTCACCAGCGACTGGCTCTATCCGACGGCGCAGAGCCGGCGCATCGTCCACGCTCTGAACGCGGTCGCAGCCAACGTCAGCTTCGCCGAGATCGTCTCCGACGCCGGCCACGACGCCTTCCTCGTCGACGAACCCGAGTTTCACCGGGTGCTGCGCGGCTTCCTGACCGGCGCCGCCCAGCACCGCGGCCTGCCCATGGGCGGGCGCAAATGAACGTCACGACGAGCGCGGTGCGAACGGCGATGCGCATCGACCTCCAGCTCATCGCCGACATGATCGAGCCGGCCTCGCGGGTTCTCGACGTCGGCTGCGGCGACGGCGCCCTGCTCGACTATCTGGTCAATCTGAAAGGCGTCGACGGCCGCGGCATCGAGCTTGGCAGCGACGGCGTCAACGCCTGCGTCAGCGCCGGTCTGTCGGTCATCCAGGGCGACGCCGAGACCGACCTGTTCGACTATCCCGACGGCGCCTTCGACTACGTCGTCCTCAGCCAGACCTTGCAGGCCATGCGCGCGCCGAAGACGACCCTCGAACAGCTCATGCGCATCGGCCGGCGCGCCATCGTGTCGATCCCGAACTTCGCCTACTGGCCGCACCGCTGGCGGCTGCTGGTCGACGGGCAGATGCCGATGAGCACCGCCCTGCCGTACCGCTGGTTCGAGACGCCGAACATTCACCTCTGCTCGATCCGCGACTTCGTCGCCCTGTGCGACGCGCTCGACATCGCCATCGAGTGCGGCCACGTCCTCGACCGTCGCGGCGCGTCCCGGCCGCTCGGCCGCTGGTTGATGCGCGCGAACCTGTTCGGCCAGCAGGCGGTCGTCCTGCTGCGCCAGAACGGCGAGAGGGCCGGAGCGGGGACCTGACGCGCCCCTGACGGGCGCAAGGCCTTGTCAAGGCTCTCTTCGAGGCTTAAGTAGGCGCAATCTCACACGCGAGCGTGTGGCGCTCGGGCCGGTCGGCCCGCAAGCGTCCTCCGGTGGCCGAAGTCGGCCCAAGCAGCTCGCGGCGGACAACCGGAAAGGACGATCCCCATGGCATTGCCGACATTCACCATGCGCCAGCTCCTCGAGGCCGGCGTTCATTTCGGGCACAGCACGCGGCGGTGGAACCCGCGGATGGAGCCCTACCTCTTCGGCGTTCGTAACGGCATCCATATCATCGACCTGGAGCAGACGGCGCCGATGCTCTACCAGGCGCTGAACGCCGTGCGCGACGTCGTCGCCAATGGCGGCCGGGTGCTGTTCGTCGGAACCAAGCGCCAGGCAAGCGAGAAGGTCGCCGACTCCGCACGCCGCTGCGGTCAGTATTTCGTCAATCACCGCTGGCTCGGCGGGATGATGACCAACTGGCGAACGATTTCGCTGTCGATCAAGCGGCTGCGCGAACTGGAGACGCGTCTCGGCGAGGAAAACCTCGGCCTGACCAAGAAGGAGCTCCTCCGCCTGACCCGGGAGCGCGACAAGCTCGAACGCGCGCTGGGCGGGATCAAGGACATGGGTGGACTGCCGGACGTGCTCTTTGTCATCGACACCAATCGGGAATCCATCGCCGTCGCCGAGGCGAAGAAGCTGAACATTCCGGTCGTTGCGGTCATCGACTCCAACAGCGACCCGCGCAACATCGACTTCCCCATTCCCGGCAACGACGACGCGTTGAGGGCGATCGGCCTCTATTGCGATCTGGCGGTCGATGCGGTTCTCGATGGGATTCAGGCGGAGATGTCCGCTGCCGGGGTCGACCTCGGCGGCCTTGAGGAACCGGCGGAGCCGGTGCCGGATGGCGATGCGGTCGGCGAGGGCGAGGGGCTTGCGGAAGCCGAGGTCGATGGCGATGCACCGGCCCCGGTGGAGGCCATCGAGGAAGCAGCCGGCAGCGGCGAGCAGCCGACGGTCCAGCCGTAAGCCTGATCGGACATTAGCGTTCAGCCGCAGCGCGCTGGGGCTGACACTTTACATTTTGGATAAGCGAAGAGGCGCAGAGATGACGGAAATCACCGCTTCCCTGGTGAAGGAGCTGCGGGAGAAAACCGGTGCCGGGATGATGGACTGCAAGAAGGCGCTGATCGGCACCGAGGGCGAAATGGAAGCCGCCGTCGACTGGCTGCGCAAGAAGGGCCTTGCGGCGGCAGCGAACAAGGCCGGGCGGGTCGCCGCCGACGGCCTGATCGGGATCAGCGTCGGCGACCGGCAGGCCGCCATCGTCGAGGTCAACGCCGAGACCGATTTCGTCTCGCGCAACGAGCACTTCCAGGCGTTCGTCAGGGAGGTCGCCGACATGGCGCTCGCCGCCGGGGGCGATCTGGATGCGGTAAAGGCCTCGAAGGCGAAGTCCGGGCGCACGGTCGAAGAGGAGCTGACCCATCTCATCGCGACGATCGGCGAGAACATGAGCCTGCGTCGGGCCGCCGCCCTCGCCGTCGAGCGCGGTTGCGTCGCCAGCTACGTCCACGCCGCGCAGGCGCCCGGCCTGGGTCGCATCGGCGTGCTCGTCGCTCTCGGCGGTGTCGACAGCTCGCCGGCGCTGGAGACGCTGGGCAAGCAGCTCGCCATGCACGTCGCCGCCGCCCGCCCGCAGGCGGTGTCCCGCGCCGACGTCGACCCGCAAGCGCTTGAGCGCGAGCGGAGGATCCTGTCGGAGCAGGCATTGGCCAGCGGCAAGCCGCCCCAGATCGTCGAGAAAATGGTGGAGGGCCGGCTCGGCAAGTTCTACGAGGACGTCTGCCTGCTCGAGCAGACCTTCGTTATCGACGCCGAGCGCAAGGTCGGTGCGGTTCTCGATGCGGCCGGCAAGGAACTCGGCGGCACCATTACCCTCGAGGGGTTCGTCCGCTTCGCACTCGGCGAGGGAATCGAGAAGAAGAGCGACGACTTCGCGTCGGAAGTCGCCAAGGCAGCGGGCTGAGGGCCGGCGGTCGGAACGGACGCATCCGGCCGGCTGGCATCGTCACGGCCTGCCCGCGCGGAGGCCAAACCGAAACATGGGGGGCGGCAATGGCCGGTGAGATCGCGTACAAGCGCGTTCTGCTCAAGCTTTCTGGCGAAGCTCTGATGGGCGCGAAGGGCTATGGGCTCGACCTCGCCGCCGTCGAGCGGATCGGCGCGGAAATCGGGGCTGTCCACGCGATGGGCGTCGAGCTGTGCCTGGTGATCGGCGGCGGCAACATCTTTCGCGGCGTCTCGGCGGCGGCCGCCGGCATCGAGCGCACAAGCGCCGACTATATCGGCATGCTCGCGACCGTCATGAACGCCATCGCGGTGCAGAGCATCCTCGAGCGGCAGGGGCTTCACACCCGGGTGCAGTCGGCCATTCCGATGGCGACCGTGTGTGAGCCGTATATCCGGCGCAGGGCCATGCGGCACATGGAGAAGGGCCGCATCGTGATTTTCGCCGCGGGCACCGGCAACCCCTTCTTCAGCACCGACACCGCGGCGGCGCTGCGGGCGGTGGAGATGGGTTGCGACGCCCTGCTCAAAGGCACCCAGGTCGATGGCGTTTACAGCGCCGACCCGCGCAAGGATCCGGCCGCCAGGCGTCACGAAGAGCTGTCGTACCACGACGTCCTCGCCCTCGATCTGAGGGTGATGGACGGTTCGGCGGTCGCCCTTGCCCGCGACAACGCTCTTCCCATTCTCGTCTT
This sequence comes from Rhodospirillales bacterium, assembly GCA_016793925.1. Taxonomy (GTDB): domain Bacteria; phylum Pseudomonadota; class Alphaproteobacteria; order Rhodospirillales; family Defluviicoccaceae; genus JAEULH01. Next base: position 30,649 of record JAEULH010000084.1, read on the forward strand.
TTCGATCCAACATCCCGGGTCGTTCGCCGACATCGTCGCCAACAAAGGGACGTTCACACGAATTCACAAGGGAGCTGCGACGTGACGCCGCCGGATTTCGAAGCCCTGATCCAGGAGAGCGCAAGACGGATGCAGGGCGCCGTCGACGTGCTGCACAAGGAGTTCGGCGGGCTGCGAACCGGTCGGGCCGCCACCAGTCTGCTCGAGCCGATCGTCGTCGACGCTTACGGCAGCAGCATGCCGATCAGCCAGGTGAGCACGCTGAGCGCGCCCGATCCGCGGACCCTGAGCGTGCAGGTCTGGGACAAGAGCCTGGTCAAGGCGGTCGACAAGGCCATTCGCGAATCCGGTCTCGGCCTCAATCCGGCCGTCGACGGCCAACTGTTGCGCATTCCCATCCCGATGCTGACCGAAGAGCGGCGCCAGGAGCTCGGCAAGGTCGCCGGCCGCTACACGGAAGAGGCGAGGGTCGCCGTGCGCAATGTCCGCCGGCATGGCCTCGACGAACTGAAGCGGGCGGAAAAGGACGGCGGGCTGTCGCAGGACGAGCACCGCGATCTCGGCAAGCGCATCCAGGACATCACCGATTCCTTCATCAAGAAGATCGACGAACTGCTTACCAAGAAGGAAGCGGAGATCATGCAGGTCTGAGGCCGGTCGCTCCGGATGCTCAAAGACCTCGGCGTCAGAGTCGCCTCGGCGGTCGTCCTCGGCGTCCCCTTCATCCTCTCCGTCCATGCCGGTGCGCCCTACTTCGACTGGTGGATCATCGCCGCCGCGCCCCTGCTTGCGTGGGAATGGTACCGGCTGATCGCCAGCGACGACGGCAGGTTCGGGGCGCGGGGCGTCATCTACGTGCTCTGCGCCGCAATGCCGGTTGTCGCCGCCTCGCTTTTCGCGCCTGCGGCTGCGCTTCCGGTCATTGCAGCCGCCGCCCTGGGGATCCTCGTCTCGGCGCAGGGCAGCCCATGGCTCGCCGGCGGGATCGTTTACCTGACCGCGCCCTGCGTCGCTCTGTTGTGGCTGCGCTATGACGTCCAGGGCGGGCGTGAAACGGTGTTCTGGCTGATCGCCGTCGTCTGGGCCTCCGACATCGGCGCCTACTTCGCCGGCAGGCTCATCGGCGGCCCGAAGCTGGCGCCGGCGATCAGTCCGAACAAAACCTGGGCCGGCGTCGCCGGGGGTGCAGCCGCCGCGCTGGTGGTCGGCGTGCTCGCAGCCCTCCTGACGGCGGGGCACGCGCTGGCTCTGCTGGCGTCGGTCAGCGTCCTTCTCAGCGTTTTCGCCCAGGCCGGGGACCTCGTCGAGTCTTGGCTCAAGCGGCGGTTCGGGGCGAAAGACACGAGCGCGCTGATCCCGGGTCATGGCGGCGTCCTCGACCGGGTCGACGGCCTGATGACCGCGGCGACGCTGTGGGCATTGATCGTCGTCGCAAGCAAAGGCAGTATGCTTCCATGGCTGTGACCGCAACCCAGGCGCTACCGGAAACGTCCGTTCGCAGCGTCACGATTCTGGGATCGACCGGATCGGTCGGCTGCAACACCGTCGATCTCCTGCGCCGCAACGGCGAGGCGTTCCGGGTCGAGGCGCTGACCGCCAACCGCAACGTCGATCTGCTTGCCCGGCAGGCGCGGCTGCTCGGCGCCCGGATGGCCGTGGTCGCCGACGAGACCCGCTACGGGGACCTCAAGGCGGCGCTTGCCGGCAGCGGAATCGAGGCGGCTGCGGGGGCGCAGGCGCTGGTCGAGGCGGCCGAGCGGCCGGCGGAGTGGGTGATGGCCTCCATCGTCGGCGCGGCCGGCCTGATGCCGACGCTGGCCGCGGTGCGCCGCGGCGCCATCATCGGCCTCGCCAACAAGGAATGCCTGGTCTGCGCCGGCGAGCTGATGATGGCCGAGATCCGCCGCTGCGGGGCGACGGTCGTGCCGGTCGATTCCGAACACAGCGCCATCTACCAGGTCTTCGACTTCGCCAATGCCGACAAGGTGGATAGTCTGATCCTGACCGCATCCGGCGGCCCGTTCCGGACGCTGGATCTGGCGCAGATGCGGAACGTCACGCCGGCCCAGGCCGTGGCCCATCCCAACTGGGACATGGGTGCGAAAATCTCCGTCGATTCGGCGACCATGATGAACAAGGGCCTCGAACTGATCGAGGCCTTTCATCTGTTCCCGGTCACGGCGGAGCAGCTCGAGGTCGTCGTCCACCCGCAATCGATCGTCCACAGCCTGGTCTCCTACGTCGACGGCTCGGTTCTCGCCCAGCTCGGCTCGCCGGACATGCGCACGCCGATCGCCTACGCCCTCGGCTGGCCGAATCGCATCCCTGCACCGGCAGCGAAGTTGCGGCTTGGCGAGATCGGCGCGTTGACCTTTTACCCGCCGGATCCCGATCGCTTCCCGGCGCTGCGCATCGCCAGGGAGGCTCTGCGCCGGGGCGGCGCCGCGGCCATCGTGCTCAACGCCGCCAATGAAGTCGCCGTCGGCAGCTTTCTCGCCGGCGAAATCGGCTTTTTGAGCATCGCGCAGGTCGTTGAAGAAACCATCTATGCCATAGACTGCCGTCCGGTCGGCAGCATCGACGACGTTCGCGACGTTGATGGCGAGGCCCGGGCCAAGGCAGAGGATATTATCGCAAATCTGGCGCAACGCATCGCCTGTCCGGTGTAAGCGCAAGCCGACCAGAGCACCATGGCCATCATCGAATACCTCTGGGACTGGATCATTCCATTCCTGATCGTCCTCACCGTCCTCGTGTTCGTCCATGAGCTTGGGCACTACCTGATCGCCCGGCGGGTCGGCATCCGCATCGAGACGTTCTCGATCGGTTTCGGACCGGAACTCTTCGGACGGACGGATCGGCACGGCACGCGCTGGAAATTCAGCGCGATCCCGCTCGGCGGCTACGTCAAGATGTTCGGCGAGCACGACTTCGAGGACGAGGACGAAAAGCACGTGCTGACGCCGGAGGAGGAGGCTGTCTCCTTCCAGGGCAAGAGCGTCGGCCGGCGCAGCGCGGTCGTCGTCGCCGGTCCGCTCGCGAATTTCCTTTTCGCCATCGTTGCGCTCGCCATCCTGTTCGCCGTTGCCGGCCTGCCGACCCCCATGGCCGGCGTCGGCTCGGTCCAGCCCGATAGCGCCGCCGCTCGCGCCGGGTTCAAGCAGGGCGATCTGATCGTCGACATCGATGGCCAGCCGGTCCGCTGGTTCGACGAGGTGCGGACCATCGTGCGCGATCGACCGGGCCAGCCCTTGCGCTTCGACATCGTTCGCGACGGCGAACACGCGACGCTGACGGCGGTGCCGACGGCAACGCCCGCGGGCGGAAATGAACGCGGCGAGGTCGGGCTGCTCGGCATCACCCCCGACCCTGCACAGGTCGGCTACGAGCGGCTCAACCCGTTGCAGGCCGCAGGCGTCGCGGTCCAGAGGACCTACCAGTTGACCGCCCAGATCCTCGGCGCGCTCTGGCAGATCATCACCGGCGCGCGGACCACGGGCGAGCTCGGCGGGCCGATCCGCATCGCCCAGCTTTCGGGTCAGATGGCGAGCGACGGCGCGGTTAATTTCATCCTGTTCATGGCCGCGCTTTCCCTCAATCTGGGGCTGATAAACCTGCTGCCGATACCGATGCTTGACGGTGGTCACCTCGCGTTCTATGCGGTTGAGGCGGTTCGCGGCCGCCCTCTGAACAAGAGGATTCAGGAGTACGGGTTCCGCATCGGGCTGGCGTTCGTTTTATTCCTCATGATTTTCGCAACGTGGAACGACTTGATGAACCTCAAGGTATTCGAGTTCCTTCGCGAGCTCATCAGTTAGAGCTTGGAGGATGGGACAAACGGCGGGCCGTCGGCTCGGCCTCAGCCTTCTTCTTCTGGTTCTTACTCTCGCTCCCGCCTTTGCCCAGTATGGCGACGACGTGATTCGCCAGATTGTCGTGGAGGGCACCCAGCGAGTGGAGCCGAGCACGGTGCGGTCCTACCTGCTGGTGCAGGAGGGCGACGCGTTCGACGCCAGTCGCATCGACCGGTCCTTGAAGAGCCTGTATGCGACGGGACTTTTCGCCGACGTGACCGTTCGTCGCGATGGCAACACCCTCATCGTGAGTGTCGTCGAAAATCCGATCATCAACCGCGTCGCCTTCGAGGGGAACGACAAGCTCGATGACAAGGCGCTGGAGGCCGAGATCAGTCTGCGCCCCCGCGTCATCTACACCCGGACCAAGGTGCAGAGCGACGTCGACCGGATCCTCAACCTTTATCGGCGCAGTGGTCGCTTCGCGGCGACCGTCGATCCGAAGATCATTCGACTTGAGCAGAATCGGGTCGATGTCGTCTTCGAGATCCACGAAGGCGACGTCACGACCGTCGAATCCATTCGCTTTATCGGCAACCGCGCCTTCGGCGAGGGCCAGTTGCGAGAGGTCATCCGCACCAAGCAGTCCCGCTGGTGGCGCTTTTTCAGCACGGAAGACACTTACGACCCCGACCGCCTGTCGCTTGATCGCGAGCTTCTGCGGCGCTTCTACCTGTCGGAAGGCTATGCGGATTTCGAGGTGCGCTCGGCGGTGGCGGAACTCACCCCCGACCGCAGCGATTTTCTGCTGACGATCACGGTCAGCGAAGGCGAACGCTATCGCTTCGGCACCGTCAACATCGAGAGCACCATCCCCGGCCTGAGCTCTGACAGCCTGCGCAAGGTCGTGACCGCGCGGTCGGGTGAGTGGTACGACGCCAACGCGGTCGAGCACTCCATCGACGCGATCACCGAGTCCGCCGGCAACCTCGGCTACGCCTTCGTCGACGTGCGCCCGCAGGTCCTGCGCAATCGCGACGCCCGGACCATCGACGTCACTTTCCTCGTCAACGAGGGGCCCCGCGTGTTCGTCGAGCGGATCGACATATCGGGCAATGTGCGAACCGTCGACCAGGTGATTCGTCGGGAGTTCCGCTTTGCGGAGGGCGACGCGTTCAACGCGGCCAAGCTTCGTCGTTCACGCCAACGCATCCAGGATCTGGACTTCTTCGAGAAGGTCGACGTCGATCAGGTCCAGGGCAGCGCCCCCGATCGGGCCGTGGTCAAGGTCAATGTCGAAGAAAAGTCGACCGGATCGTTGTCGATCGGTGCCGGGTTTTCGACGTCGAGCGGGATCCTCGGCGATCTGAGCGTCCGCGAGCGCAATCTGCTCGGCCAGGGCCAGGACCTGCGGGCGACCCTTCTGCTGGGCCAGAAGCAGCAGCAGGTCGACGTCAGCTTCACCGAGCCGTATTTCCTCGACCGCAACATCGTCGCGGGTGTCGATGCCTACTACGTTCAGACGGATCGGCGCAGTGAAAGCTCGTTCGATACCCGGACCATCGGCGCGGCGCTGCGCGCCGGTTATCCGATCACCGAGCGGCTTACCCAGAACTGGCGATACACGCTGAAGCGCCAGACGATCCGCAATGTCCCGTCCGACGCCTCGATCTTCGTCAAGGAGGCGGAGGGCACCGACGTCATCTCGGAGATTTCCCACTCGCTGACGTACGATCGCCGCGACAGCCGGATCAACCCGACGAACGGGTACTACAGCAAGTTCACCACCGACGTGGCCGGACTTGGCGGCGACGTCCGCTACCTGCGCAACCGGCTCGACGCCGGCTACTATTATCCGCTCACCAAGGACTGGATCGGCTCGCTCAGCGGCGGGGTCGGCTACATCTTCGGGCTGTTCCAGGACGAGCGCTTGCTGGACCGCTTCTTCATCGGCGGCGAGGAAGTCCGCGGCTTCGCCAACGACGGCATCGGCCCGCGCGACCGCGATACCGGCGACGCGCTCGGCGGTCAGTGGTTCTACGCGACCTCGGCGCAGGTCACGTTCCCTCTCGGTTTGCCCGAGGAATACGCGATCCGCGGCCGCGCCTTTACCGACGTCGGCTCCTCATGGAAAATGACCACGAAATCGGACCAGAAGTCGCTGGTGGAAGACAGCGCGGAACCGCGGGTATCGGTCGGCACCGGCATAACCTGGGTGTCGCCGTTCGGACCGCTCGGCGTCGATCTCGGCTACCCGCTCGTCAAGCAGAGCTTCGACAAGACCGAGCTGTTCCGGGTCAACTTCGGGACGAGGTTCTAAACCCATGATTGTTCGCAGATTTTTCGTCGTCGCTGTGGTGCTGGCGGGGCTCGTCGCGCCGGCGCTCCCGGTCCGGGCCCAGGAAATGCCGACGGTCCGTCTCGGCATCCTCGATGTCGGCCGGGCGCTGCAGAATGCCTCCGCGGTCAAGGGCATCCGCTCGCAGCTCAGCACCTACATGGACTCCTACCGCGCCGATACCCAGAAGGAAGAGCAGTCTTTGCGCAGCGGCCAGGAAGAGCTGGTGCGCAAGCGGGCCGTGCTGTCGGCGGATGCCTTCGCGGCGGAAAGGCAGAAGCTCGAGCAGCGCCTCGCCGCCGCCCAGGCCAAGGTTCAGGACCGGCGCCAGTCGCTGGAGCGGGTTCACGCCGAGGCCATGCAGAAAGTCCAGGATGTCCTCGCCAACATCGTCAACACGCTCGCCAGCGAGCGCGGTCTGACGCTGATCCTGCGCAAGGACCAGACCGTCTACTCGGCCGCGTCCTACGAGATCACCGACGAAGTCCTCAAGCGTCTCGACAAGCAACTGCCGTCGGTCAAGATCGGCAATCCCAACACACCGGCGAAGAAGTAGGCAAACCCGCAGCGCCCGCGGCGTAGGAAAAGAGGCCGGCCGGCTACCGCGCCCTTCCGGCGCGCAGCAAAGGGGGCGACCGGAGCCGTCCGACCGGAAGGAACGTACGGCGAGGCGAGCTCAGTGGCTCAGTCGAGGTCGCGATGGACCTCGCCTCCGGTCATGGCCGGACGTCGGCTCTGGCGGCATTGAGCGTTTGGCTGGGTTGCCATGCACGGGCAGCAGCGGCGGGAAGGGCGAACGGGTCGCCCTTCGGCCGGGTTACCGGGAAGAGGGAAGAGGAGAGCGCTTCGCCGGGCTGAATATCGACGAGCCGGTGAAACGAAATCGGGCCCGAGGGCCCGATCGTCGGCGGCCTGCTTACGTCGCCCTGGATCAGTCGGGCTTCTTGTCCCACGGGAAGATCTGTTTCCAGTCGTCCTTCATGCTGATCACCGTCCAGCCCTGGCTTTTCGCCTGGTCCATCAGCGCCTGTGAAAACGTCCCGATCTTGGTGTCCGGCAACCCATTCGCCGGCCCGTATGCGAACTCTCGCGTCGCGTCGTCGTGGAGCACCAGCATCATCAGCCTTGCGCCGTCGCCGGCTCCCGTCCACTCCAGCATCTCGCGGTCGCCGTCGGAGTTGCCGAACGCGGCATAGGGCCGCTTGCCGATGAACAGGTTGATGCCGACCGGCTTGCCCACCTTGTCGTCGACAAAAAAGATCTTCGGCTCGCGCAGCAGTATTGGCTTGCCGTCCTGGTACGCGTACTTGGTGGCGATGCTCGATCCGACCACCTGCTCGACCGGGACGGAGTACACCTGCTCGCTGAAGACCCGCACGAATTCCTGGCCGCCGCCCGTGACGATGTAGGTTCGAAAGCCGTTGGCCCGCAGATAGTCCATCACCTCGAGCATCGGCTGGTAGACGAGGTCGGTGTACGGCCGCTCGAAGCGCGGATGCCGGGCCTGCCCCAGCCACTGTTTCACGACCTCTATGAAGTCCGCGTTGCTTATCCCGGCGTGGGTGGCGGCGACGATGATCGCCCAGTCGCCCTCGGTGAACTTGGCCATCGCCTCGCGATCGCCGGCCAGCACCGACTTGAAAGGTTCCTGACCCTTCCATTCGGGATGTTTCGCCGCCAGCACGTGCACCCGGTCGAGCGCAAACACAGCCTGCGCATACAGGGGATGCGATACCCACAGCGTGCCGTCGTTATCGAAGGTCGCGATGCGATCCTCGGGCTTGACGAAGGTGGGGCTGCCTTCGGTTGTCGTCGCCGTGACGAACTTGATGATTCCCTGTTTCGCCGCCCCGTCATTCCAGGACGGCAGGGGATCATCCGCGGCACGAACGCCGAGCGCGAAAAGAAGGCCGCCGATCAGGGCGACGACGGCAAAAGAGAGGAGCGCAATTTTCCGCATGCCTTGGTGTCCCGCGACAAGTCTCGATTTTTTGAAAGGGGTTCGCCCCGCCACGAAGCGGGGCGAACCGTCGCTTTGTCCGATCAGTTGCCGTTCGGCATCGGCAAGCTGAAGCCGTCTTTTTGGAGCTCGTCCTGCAACCACTTGAAGCGCTGATACTTCGTGATGGTTATCGGCCCCGTGTAGACCTCGCTCTGCAGTTTGCGCGGCGGATACTGCACGTAGGTCTTCATCAGGTCCGCAACGGCCTGATTGAAGGTGACCAGGGTCCAGGTGTGCTCGGACCAGTTGGTCATGAAGATGTCGTAGCGCTCCTGCGGATCCTGCCAGAGATCGAAGATCTGCGGCGCTGCGGCGACGTACTTCTCCTGGCCCTTCCAGCCGAGGTTGGTGTCGACGGCGAGGCCGCCGGTCGCCTGGCCATCATCGCCGCGCAGGTTGAAGACCGCCTTGTATTGGCCGGCACGAACCGCCCCGGGCGAGAGTTCGTCCTCGGTGAAGTAGAACCACGTGTTGCGTGCGCTCTTGCCTTTGCCGAACAGCACCGGGGACATGTCGTAGCTGTCGAAGATGATCGGCTGTCCTTCGCGGTCTTCCTTCGGCAGATCGATGCCCGCGACGGAAGCGAAGGTGGCCATCAGATCGAGACTGCCGAGGATGTCGCTGTTGCGCACGCCGGCCGCGATTTTGCCCGGCCAGACGGCGATCGCCGGCACCCGGTTGCCGCCTTCACGGACCGTCCCCTTGGTCCCCCGAAACGGCGTGTAGCCCGCGTCGGGGTAGACGTCCTGCCAGGCGCCGTTGTCGGTGGTGTAGAACACCAGGGTGTTCTTATCCAGACCCAGCTCCTTGAGCTTGTTCATGACGTTTCCGATGCGGGTGTCGAGCTCGACGACCGAGTCGGCGAACTTGGTTTTCGACAGCGATTTCTGCTCGAACTCCGGCGCCGGCAGGTTCGGCTGGTGAACCTTCATAAAGTTGATGTTGATAAAGAACGGCTGGTTGGCGTGTTTCGCCGCATCCTCCAGGAAGCTGATGCCCGACCCCTCGATGTACTTGTCGAGGAACGGGATGCCGACGACACCCTGGTCCGGCGTATCCACGTACTCGCCGTTGACCTTCCAATCCTCGTGAGCCTTCTCACCGGCGTTGCCGGAAAGCGAGCCCTTGGTCACCTTCTGGAACATCTCCCGCAGCTTCGGGTCCATGTCCGGGAACCACTTCGGGTCACCGTAGGTGTAGGCGTTCAGGTGATAGAGCAACGCGTGCTCCATCACGTCGTAGCCCTGGGCGTTCGGCAGGGCGTAGTCGTCTTCGCCCAGGTGCCATTTGCCGGTGAAGTATGTCTTGTAGCCGGCCTTTTTGAGAACCGAGGCCAGCGTCCACTCCGCCTTCGGCAGGCCGCCGCCCTGGCCCTGGAAGGCCACGGTGGTCATGCCGCTCCGGTTGGGGATGCGACCGGTCTGGATGGCGGCGCGACCCGGGGTGCAGCTCGGCTGGCCGTAGAAGGAGAAGAAGGTCATCCCCCCGTCGGCCATCTTGTCGAGATTGGGCGTGGGCATGCCGCGCCCCTCGCCGCCGCCGTACACGCCGATGTCGCCCCAGCCGTGGTCGTCGGAGACGATCAGCAGAATATTGGGCTTGCTGCCGGCAGCGGACTGGGCGTCCGCCGCCACTGACGGCGCCGAATAGAGCGCGCCAACGCCAATCGCGAGCATCGGCAGATAGGCGAGCAACTTGCGAACCATCCCGTACCTCCTTTTGTGGTTAAATTCTTCCCTCGACGATCACCTTACACGTTCACGACGCGGCGGCCCACAGCGCATTTGGCGGCTGTTCTTCACCTGTCGTCCCGGCTGCCATGCGTCCGCAGTCAGGTGGCCGATCAGGGAGCGGAGCGAGGCTTCGCTCCGCTCCCGAATGTCCCTGCGCTAATCGCTGGCGTGGGGGGCCTTCTTCATCTGATCCAGGATTCCGCTGAGGTTGTAGGATTCAGGAGCCTGCAGCGGCGGGAACTCCTTGTAGGACTCGAGTTCCTTGAGCCAGAGCTGCTGGCCGATCGGCAGCATGTTCCAGTCGTACAGGTAGGCGGTCGCGGGACTTGCAAGCGCGCCACCAACACTCATGGCCGTCTTCTGTTCGACACCGACCGCCTGCTCGAAGGGATCGCGCTTGATGTTCTGCAACAAAGTGAAGTGAAAGGGGATGAGCGGCAGGATCCAGCCGGCAGGACCGGGCTGCGACATGGTGTAGTACATCTTCCAGTTCTTGTAGCGAACTGCCGACGGCGTGGCACCAGAGTAGAAGTAGAAATGGTCCCGATTGCTCTTTTCTGCCTTTCCAAGCAGGAAATTGGCTTGGTCGAATCCATCAAGCGTTGTTTTCACGATGTCCGGGTACTTGCCGGCCTCGACCTGATTTTTCAGCTCATCGCCTTTGGCACCGCCGGCGATATCGACGAAGGTCGGCAACCAGTCCAAGGCCGCAAACATCTGGTTCGTCCATACGCCCGCTTTGACGTGCCCCGGCCAACGCACGACCATCGGCGCACGATAACCGCCTTCCCAGGCCTCGCCCTTTTGGCCCTTGAAGGGCGTAATCCCGCCATCGGGGAAGCTGATCGCTTCGGCGCCATTGTCCGTCGTGAAAACGACGATGGTGTTGTCGAGCTGGCCCATGTCTTCGAGCTTCTTCAGCACGTAGCCGATGTTGTCGTCCATCTGCTTCATGCCGGCCTCGTTGACGCCCCAGTCCTTGCCGCCCGGCTCACCGACCATGGCCAGGTACTTGTCCGGCAGCATGGTGGTGACGTGCATGCGCGCCGGGTTGTACCAGACGAAGAAGGGCTTGCTGGTCTTCTTCGGGTCATTGCGATCGAGGAAGTCGATCACCTTGGCCGAGATCTCCTCGTCGATCGTCTTCGACCGCTCGAGCGACAACGGTCCCTCGTCCTTGCAGGTCTGGTTTTTCTCCGTGCCGTCCGACGACGTGCAGGCGAGGAGAGGGCGTGGCGGCGTCAGGCAGGTGGTCGTCTTCGGGTCGACCGCGCCGGGGACCTCGGGCACGCCCGGGATAGGGGTGTTCTTGCACGGCGGGGCGATACCCTGCTCGGTCTCCGACTTGTTGATGTCCGGGAAGCTGACCTGCTGCATCGCATCGAGATGGTACAGGTAGCCCCAGAACTCCTGAAAGCCGTGCGCCGTAGGCAACGACTCCGTGTGGTCGCCCAGATGGTTCTTGCCGAACTCGCCGGTGGTGTAGCCGAGATCGTAGAGGAACTTGGCCACCGCCGGGGTCCCTTTCCGCAACCACGACGGGCTTCCCGGCAACTGCGGCGGGATCATGCCGGTGCGCAGCGGATACATGCCGGTAAAGAACGCGTTGCGCCCTGAGGTACAGCTCTGCATGGCGTAGTAGTCGGTGAATGCCATCCCCTCCCGGCCAATGCGATCGATGTTGGGCGTTTCTCCGACCATCACACCTCGGTGGTAGTAGCTCGGCTGCATCCAGCCGATGTCGTCGCCCATGATGAACAGGATGTTGGGCTTCTTCTCCTGCGCCTTCTCCTGCGCCGCCGCCGGTTGAGCGAGCACCGTAACCATGATGCCGATGGTCGATAAGGCTCCTATGAAGCCTTTGGTAAACCCCGCGAGATGATTTAACTTTTTTTTCATGTACTTTCTCCTTCGACAAATACAAGCACATCCCTATACTGCGAACGGCACCTTTTATTGTGTGTCGCTTTTCTTAACGCCGCTCCCGAGGCGACCCGGCCCCGGTCAGTTGTCGCGGATCATGGCCGTGTAGGTCGCATCGGCGACCACGTTGCCATTGACCTCGGCCCGGCCGGAGAATTTCCAGACGTTGCCTCTCTTTCGCTCCTTTTCGACGTGAACAAGCAACGTGTCGCCGGGCACGACCGGCTTGCGGAAACGCGCCGATTCGACTGACATGAAATAGACGAGGCTGCCTTCGCGTTCGGGGCCGAGGCTTGCGACGACGAGGACGGCCGCCGTCTGCGCCATGGCCTCGATGATCAGGACTCCCGGCATGATCGGATCGCTTGGGAAGTGGCCCTGAAAGTACGGCTCGTTGATGGTGACGTTCTTGATCCCGGTCGCTCGGTCGTTCAGGACCAGGTCCTTCACCCGGTCGATCATCAGGAACGGATAGCGATGCGGAATCATGCGTCGGATGCCGTGAATATCGATCACGTGTTCCGCGACGGCCACCGCGTCTAGGTCCATTGGCCACGCACCCTTTTTTGTTTCGTCCGGCGCCTCGTCGAGCGAACCGTCATCGGCCGGATCCGGAGAAAGATCCGTTGCGCTCATCTCTTCTGCTCCGGCTATGCTGTCCCGACGCCCGCTTCTTCGTTCCGTTTATGACCCACTTCGCGTCCTTAATCAAATATGCTTGCGCCGGCTCCGGGCCGTGGTTGGGCAACCCCGCGAGCGCGCGGCAGCGTCCGGAAAAGCTTTGTGCCGGCGCCGGCGCCCGTGTATCCGTCGCGCGCATGCGGCGGACTGGCGGCGTCACCGACGGCCTTCGTCGCTGGAGCCGGCGCTATCTTCGGCCACAAGAGACCGGGATAGGCCGGGAAACGGGAAAGTGGAAAGGAGACGCGATGATCACCCGCAGGGACGCGCTCGTGCTTGCGCTCGCGCTGAATGTCGCCGCCCTCGGCTGGCCGGGCTTTGCCGCACGCGGGGAGGCGGCCGAACCGATTCGGATCGGCGAGCTCAACAGCTACACCACCTTCCCGGCCTTTACCGTGCCCTATCGGAACGGCTGGCAAATGGCGCTGGACGAGATCAACGCCGCGGGCGGGGTTCTCGGCCGACAGATCGAGGTCGTGTCCAAGGATGACGGCGGCAAGCCGGCTGACGCCGTAACCGTCGCCAATGAGCTTGTCTCGCGCGACGGCGCCGTGCTGCTGTTCGGCACCCTCCTGTCCAATGTCGGGCTCGCGGTCGCCGATTTCGCGGCTCAGCGCAAGGTTCCGTTCATCGCGGCCGAGCCGCTGACCGACTCCATCGTCTGGGAGAAGGGGAACGCCTACACCTTCCGCCTGCGTCCCGGCACCTACGTGCAGGCGGCCATGCTGGCCGAGGAAGCCGCCCGGCTGCCGGCCAAGCGGTGGGCGACCGTCGCGCCCAACTACGAATACGGCAAGTCGGCGGTCGAGGCGTTCAAGACGCTGCTCTCGCGGGCGCGACCAGACGTCGAATGGGTCGGCGAACAGTGGCCGGCGCTGAACAAGATCGACGCCGGCGCGACGGTCCAGGCGCTCGCTGCGCTTCAGCCTGACGCCATCTTCAATGTCACCTTCGGCACGGATCTGGCCAAGTTCGTGCGCGAGGGCGAAAACCGCGGCCTGTTCGAGAACCGCGTCGTCGCGAGCATGCTGTCCGGTGAGCCGGACTGGATCGACCCGCTGGGCGCCGAAGCGCCGGAAGGGTGGATCGTCACCGGCTATCCCTGGTACGCGATCGAGACGCCCGAGCACACGGCCTTCCGCCAGGCCTATATGCAGCGGTTCCAGGACTACCCGCGTCTCGGCTCGGTGGTCGGCTACACGACCATGAAGGCAGCCGCGCAGGCCATAGAGAAGGCCGGATCGACCGACGCCGAGGCGATCGTGCAGGCCCTGCGCGGGATGTCGATGATGAGCCCGCTCGGACAGATCGAATTTCGCAGCGTCGACCAGCAGAGCACCATGGGCACCTTCGTCGGGACACTGACGGTGCAGGAGGAGAAGCCACGAATGGTCGATTGGCGCTTTGGCGACGGCGCCGCCTACCTGCCGGACGCAGCCGAGACCGCGAAGCTGCGGGCTTCGGAATGAGGGTGCGTGGGAGACCGGTCATCGGGAGACATCGTCGGTCGCCGGACTGATCGCGAGAGCGTGGGATCCAGGTCGTGAGCTTCGTCGTCGTCCAGGCCTTGACCGGACTTGCCGACGCGGCGTCGCTGTTTCTGGTCGCCGTCGGCCTGTCGCTGGTTTTCGGCGTCAGCCGCATCGTCAACTTCGCGCACGGCTCCTTCTACATGCTTGGCGCGTACGCCGCCTACAGCGCGTCGGCGGCGGTCGGCGGCGGCCTCCTCGGCTTCGTCGCCGGGGCCGCAACGGCCACAGCGGCGCTCGCCGGGCTTGGGCTGGTCGTCGAGGTGGGCCTGCTCCGCCGGCTCTACGCCGCCCCCGAACTGCTGCAGCTCGTCGCAACCTTTGCCGTCGTTCTGCTCGTCCAGGACCTGGCGCTCGCCGTCTGGGGACCGGAGGACCTGCTCCTGCCGCGTGTGCCGGCGCTGTCGGAGCCGATCATCGTGCTCGGCCACCGGTTGCCGCTTTACGATTTCGTCCTCATCGCCCTCGGGCCGCTCGTCCTGGCCGGGCTCTGGCTGCTGCTGAGCCGAACCCGATGGGGCATCCTGATCCGCGCCGCGACCGAGGATCGGGAGATGGTCGCGGCGCTGGGCATCGATCAGCGTTGGCTGTTCACGTCCGTGTTCTGCCTTGGCGCGGCCCTCGCCGGCCTCGGCGGCGCCATCCACCTGCCGCGCGAGCCGGCCAACCTGATGATGGATCTTGGCATCATTGCCGAAGCCTTCGTCGTCGTTGTCGTCGGCGGCATGGGCAGCATGGCCGGCGCCTACCTCGCCGCGGTGCTGATCGCCGAGTTGCGCGCCTTCGGCATCGTCCTCTTTCCGGAGATCACGCTGGTGCTGCTTTTCGCAGTCATGGCGGTCATTCTCGTCGTTCGCCCCTACGGTCTCCTCGGCCGGCCCGATGTCGCCGGACCGCAGCCGTCGTCGTTCGACCCGCACCCGGCGTCGGCCGCAAGGCAAGGGCTGCGCCTCGCCATCGTTGCCGGGCTGGTCGGCCTCGTCGCAGTGCCGCTCTTCGCCGGCGGCTTCACGCTCCAGGTCATGAGCGAGATCTTCATCTTCGCGCTCTTCGCCGCCAGCCTGCAGTTCATCCTTGGGATTGGCGGGATGATCTCGTTCGGTCATGCCGCCTATTTCGGCCTCGGCGCCTACGGCGCTGCGCTCGCCGTGCACCATCTGAATGCGTCCATGCCGCTGGCGTTGATCGCCGCACCGCTCGTCGGCGGCCTCGGCGCCCTCGTGTACGGCTGGTTCTGCGTCCGCCTGTCCGGCGTCTACATGGCCATGCTGACCCTGGCTTTCGCCCAGATCACCTGGTCGGTGGCCTTCCAGTGGTACGATTTCACCGGCGGCGACAACGGTATCCTCGGCGTTTGGCCGGCGCCGTGGGCGGCGTCGCCGAGCGCATTCTACTACCTCTCGCTGGCGGTCGTGACGATCGCCATCTGGCTGTTGCGCCGGATCAGCGCGGCGCCCTTCGGCTTTGCGCTCCGCGCCGGCCGCGACGCCGGCGATCGCGCCGAGGCGCTCGGCGTCGACGTCCGTCGCCAACGCTGGCTTGCCTTCAGCGTGGCCGGAGCCGCGGCGGCCACCGGCGGCGGCCTCTACGCCTTCCTCAAGGGCAGCGTCTTCCCCGACGTCCTCGCCATCCCGATGTCGGTGGACGGGCTGGTCATGGTCCTTCTCGGCGGGATCGACCGGGCGCTTGGCCCTCTGGTCGGCGCCGCCACCTTCACCGGGCTCAAGATCACGATTTCCAGCGCCACCGATCTCTGGCGGTCGCTCCTGGGCGGCATCATCATCGCCGTCGTTCTGATCTTTCCGCGCGGCATCCTCGGCACCGTCGGCGGCCAGCGGCGGGGCGGGGCGAAGTGAGCCTTCTTGTCGTCGAAGGTCTGCGCAAGGCGTTCGGCGGCGTTCGCGCCGTCGACGGCATCAGCTTTCGGGTCGAGGCCGGCGAGTCCGTTGCGATCATCGGCTCCAACGGCGCCGGCAAGACGACCTGCTTCAACATGCTGTGCGGGCAGCTCAAGCCGGACGCGGGCCGGATCATGCTCGCCGGCCGCGACATTGCCGGGCTTTCGCCACACCGCATCTGGCGCCGGGGGCTGAGCCGCACCTTCCAGGTCGCGGCCACCTTCCGCTCGATGCGGGTGCGCGAGAATGTCCAACTGGCGTTGCTCTCGCACCGGCGCCGGACCCACGGGCTGTGGCGGCCGGTCGTCGGCCTGCCCGCGGCCGAGGCCGATGCACTGCTCGCCCAGGTCGGATTGGCGGCGCGCGCCGAGCAGCCGGTCGCGGCGCTGCCCTACGCCGATCGCAAGCGCCTCGAGGTGGCGATGGCCCTTGCCAATGCGCCGCGCCTGCTCCTTCTCGACGAACCGACCGCCGGGGTTGCGGCAGGCGAGCGTCGCGCGCTGATGGACCTGATCTCGGATCTTGTCCGCACCCGCAACATCGGCGTCCTCTTCACCGAGCACGACATGGACGTGGTTTTCGGCCACGGCGAACGGGTCATCGTCCTCCACGAGGGGCGGCTCGTCGCCGAGGGCCCGCCGGAGGCGATCCGCGCCGACCCGATCGTGCGCGAGATCTACCTCGGCACGGGCGAGCAGACATGCTAAGCGTCCATGGCCTGGAAACCTGTTACGGGTCCGCCCAGGCGCTGTTCGGCGTCGATCTCGAGGTCGCCGATGGCGAGGTCATGGCGCTCCTGGGCCGGAACGGGGCCGGCAAGTCGACCCTGCTGAAGAGCATCATCGGCCTGGTCCATCCCGCCGCGGGCTCCATCGTCTTCGCCGGAGAAGAGATCGCGGGCGACCCGACCCATCGCATCAGCCGCCACGGCATCGGCTACGTCCCGGAGGAACGGCGGATCTTCACCGGCCTTAGCGTCGCGGAGAACCTGGCCGTCGGCCGTCGGCCGCCCGGCGGCAGCGGCGCCGGTTGGACGGCTGAGCGGATCTACGAGCTGTTCCCGCCGTTGTCGGCGATGCGCCGGCGCCGTGGCGGAGCGATGAGCGGGGGCGAGCAGCAGATGCTGGCGATCGCGCGGACCTTGATGGGCAACCCGCGGATGATCCTCCTCGACGAGCCCTCGCAGGGGCTGGCGCCGCGCGTTGTGACCGCTCTGGCGAACGCGCTGGAGGGGCTCAAGAGGCAGGGCATGACGGTCCTGCTCAGCGAGCAGAACGTGCGCTTCGCCGAACGGCTTGCCGATCGCGCGACGGTGCTGGAGACCGGGCAGGTGCGATGGGTCGGGACCATGGCCGCCTTTGCCGCCGATATCGAGGCTCAGCACGATCTGCTCCACGTCTGAGCCGTCGCCTCCAGCGTCTGTCCGCAGCGCGGGCCCTGAGGCTGACGACGCGGTCGAAAATCGGCTACAAGAAAACGGGCAGTGAAGGGATTACGTCATGAAGGCGCTCGCCCGACCGACTCGTCGTCATCGCCGGATGCGGCCGCCGCCGCCGCCGCGTCGCAGAGCGCTCGCGCTCGCCCTTGTCGGCGGCCTGGCGTCGCTGGGCGGCTCGGCCTGCAGCGACAGGCGAGCGGAGCCCACTCCCGCCCAGTCGCCGACCTCGTCCTCGACGCTATCTGCGACACCGGCCGTAAACCAGGCTCCGGCGCCTTTCGGTCTCCGCTTCGGGATGAAACCGAGCGAAGTTCCGTTCGCCGTCATCGTTGCGCCGGATCCGCTCGTCGGTTCGGTTCCGCAGACTCCCCCTGCGCCAACCGCACCGCCGTCGCCCGTTCGGCCTGCGAAACCCGCGGTTGGCGTCGCGCCGAAGACATCGGGCCGACCGGTCAGCCTGTTCGGGTCGGGCCAGGCTCCCGTCCCGAGCCGCGCCGTGCGTTCCGTGCCGGCGGGCGAGGGCGCCGCCGGGTCGGGCGGGACGGGGAGGGCGTCGCGTCCTCCCGCAACCACATCCTCGCCGCTGGTTGCGCCGGTTCCCACCGAAGTCCTCGCGGACTGGTCTCGGAACTACATCGACGCCTGCAAAACCGCCTTCGACCGCACATCGGACCTGGGAGCGTCGGCGCCGGAGTGGCTGGGGTGGCGTGCGGCGCACCTGAACGCCGGGGAGGGGAAAGACTTCGCCGATGTCCTTATCGAACGGGCCGAGGCCGAGACATACCTCGCCTCGACGCAGACGCGAACCGTGCTCGATGCCGAGCGGAGCGCCGGCCTCTACCGCCTCGACGCCGCCGGCGGCCGGCGCGCGGTGTGCCTGCTGTTCACGACCGAGGGGCTGGCCCAGGTCTTTATTGCCGGCGACGCCCTCAGCGGCATCCGCGACGGGATCATCGACCAGCTAAAGGACCACACCGAACTCGCCTCGTTCACCCTGATCCACGAGGCCGAGCGGTTCTCCCTGTCGCTGTCGCGACCAGCCTGCGGCATTTACTGTCGCCTCTTTGGCGAGCGCATCCTGGTGGAGCGCCAGATCTGGCTCGATCGGACGGCACGGGTTCTGGTGGCGACAAAGCGCTCGGTCGTAACCTCGGGATTGAGCGGGCTGTTCGCCGGCATGGGCGCGGAGCGGGAGATGCCGGACCGGCTGCCTGACAGCTTTGTCGCGTCCACCGATCTGACCCGGCGTGCCCATGTCCTTCGCCGGATGCTCGAGCCCAGCCACGTCGGCGTCGTACCGCCGCGCTCCGGGGCTGTACGAAACCCGCTAACGCCACCGGCCGGCGCCGGTGACGCCCCGGGGTCTTCCGAGATGACACGGCAGGCGGTCATCCGAAGCTTCGTTCCGTAGGAACTTCCACGCGGCCCGGCTGGGAGGCGTCGCTCGCTGACGCCCCCCAATCGGATGCGGATGGCTCTCGCCCTTCGTTCAGCTCGCCGGCTGCTGCAGGTCGATGCGGACCCTGCGGTTCTGCGGCTCGCGCTGGTTGTTCCCGGTCGGAACGATCAGTTCCTCCTCGCCCCGGCCTTTCGTGGTGATGATCGCTGCCGGAACGCCCTGCTTGATCAGCTCCTCGCGGACCGCCTCGGCCCGCCGCTCGGACAGGCGCTGGTTGGCCTTCGCGCTGCCGGAGGTATCGGCAAAGCCGGTGACGACAACCGACCGGGTTCCGCTGGAGCGGATGTTCGCGGCCGCGTCGGCGACGATACCAAGCGCTTCCGGCGGGATCACCGACCGGCCCCAGTCGAAGAAGAGAAGATAGCTGCTCGGCGCGGGGGCTGCGGGCGCCATCGCGGCATCGATTTCGTCCATCGAATTCAAAAAGCCGCTGCGACACGTCGTGATGTCCGCGGGAATCGTGTTGGCCGCCTGCTTCTGCATCCAGCAATCGAGCATGACCTGAGCGTTTGCCGCGGCCGCGGGCGTCTTGGTGCGTGCACCCGCATCCAGCGCCTCGACCAGTCGCGCCCGCGCGGCGGTCAGCTCGGCCACGGTGTCGCCCGGCAGGTCATAATCGACGATCGAATCGGGCGCCGGCGTGTCTCCCCGCGCCGCCGCCATCGACTTTTCGGCCCACCGGTCCGACGAGGTGTAATCGCCGCCCGAATACGCCAGCTTCGAGCGCTCCAGGTAACCCTTGGCCAATGCCGTGTCGAAGGCCGTGCCGCTTGGGGTCATCTTCCGGGCGTCGGCCAGCCGTGTGCCCGCGCACCCGACGAGCATGATCAACGACAGGCCGATGGCGGCCATTCTTCCAACGCGATCCATTGCATCCTCCTCAGCTCATCCGGCCGACGCCTTTTGTGTCCCTCGCGCGTCGCGCGGCGGTAACCAGAGCATGATCCGCCACGGCATGACACACGCATCTTGGACCGGATCGGCTGGCCTTGACCAGTTCCCGAACGCGAGATGGGCGCAATTTTCTCTTGTGGATGGATCGAGCGCCGGCATCTCCCGCATTCCGCGCGAATACGGCGCGGATAACGGAACGGACCGGTGCAGGGGTCGGGGGCGGCGCCCTCCGCCTGGATCGAAAGACGCCGCCGCGCGCTGACTACTTGGTCATCTCTTCGACTTTATCGCCGGCCGCACGACCGGCATCCTTCACCGCCTCATAGGCGTCCTTGCCGGCATCCATGACGGCATCGCCCGCCTTGTCCGCGGCATCGCCGGCCTCGTCCGCAGCGTCGCCCGCCTGATCGGCCGCATCGTCGGCGGCATCGCCGGTATCTTCGGTTGCGTCGTCGATGGCGTCGCCGGTCGCATCGGCGGCGTCGTCGACGCTGTCTGCAGCCTGGTCGGCCGCGTCGTCGACGCTGTCTGCAGCCTGATCGGCCGCGTCGTCGGCCGCATCGGCGGCTTTTTCCCCGGCCTGCCCGGCGTTTTCAGCGGCCTGATCGGCCGCCTTCTTGCTCTCGTCAACGGCCGTGCTGCTCGAGCTTTGTGGTGTCGCGGCGGTCGTCCCCGTCGTTGTCGACGAGCCGGATTTCGGTGCCTCGTCGCAGGCCGCCAGAGCCGCTGCAACCACAAATCCCGCAGCGAGCACTGGCAACCGTGAAACCAACTTCTTCATGCTCATCTCCTGACTTTCTTTCGTTGTCTCCATCGATGACTAGTCGATTTATCGTCCGCGCGGACGAAGTCCAGTCGCCGAACGCGTTACGCCGATCATCCGCGCATCTTTTCGATCCGTCCGGACCCCCCGCATATCACAGGAAAACGATCATCTGCGTGTCGCCGATCAATCGTGCATAACATGGGAGCGTCGGCGGACAAAATGTATAAGCGTTAATATGGTGATCAGATGATCGTGCAGCGGTTGCCGGCAGCGTCGCACCATCGCGCGCTTTCCGCGGACACACCGTCGTGAGCTTGTTACATTGATTTGACTGCGACGAATACTGCGCGACATCTGTTGGTTTCACCACCGTCTTTGCCACCTCGGCAACCGGCGTGATCGAGAGCAAGTATCAATCGCAAAAATGGCTCCCGGGTTGTTGCATTAATAGTCGGATCACTGCTTTTCATCGAGGCGGTTTACCCGGTATGATGAGAAAATTCAGGCAAAGCGCCGGCAGCGGCGGAGGGGCAGACAATGACAATGAATCCGAACGGCAGCAACGGCTTCGAGGAGACGGTTCGCGCGGTGAACGAGCTGTCCGCGGCCGCTGTCCGCCTTTCCTCCGAACTGTTGGCGACGACGTTGAAGCGGCATGAGACCTGGCTCGGCTCCGGCTGGGAACTGGGTGCGCGGGCGGACCTGCACGGGCTCGACCTGCACGGCGTCGGTCTCACCGGCGCGGTACTCGAGAACGCCGACCTCCACCGCGCGGATCTTCATCGCGCTGTCCTCGGCCGGGCCGATCTGGAGGGGGCCGATTTGCATCAGGCCGATCTCCATCGCGCCGACCTGCGCAACGCGGAACTGGACTGGGCCGATCTTCAGGGCGCCGATCTCCATGGCGCCAACCTGAGCGGTGGCAGCCTGCGCGACGCCGACATGCGCGGCGCCGATTGCCACGACGCGGACCTGAGTGGCGCCGATCTCAGCGGCGCGGACCTGCGCGGCGCCGACCTCCGCCGGGCCCGCGGGCTGACGTCCGCGCAAATCGGGACCGCCATCACCGACCTGGCGACAAAGCTGGCCTGAGCGCAAGGCCGGGGCGCGACAGAGGCCGTCCGACCCGCCTCGGGCTGACGGCGCACGGCAGGGACCGGCGGAAGCGACCGCCGGAAAGCCGAGGGCGGAACGTACGATTCCGGTCGCGCGACCGTTCGCGAGCGGCCGATCCTTAATCCGAAACCGCCAGTTCGCACCACACGGGGGTGTGGTCCGAAGCGCGCTCCCAGCCGCGCGGTTCGCGGTCGATGCCGACCGCGGTCAGTGCGTCCGCGGCCTGAGGCGAGAGCAGCATGTGGTCGATCCGCAAGCCCCTGTCGGCGGGCCAGCAGCGCCTGCGGTAGTCCCACCAGGTGTACTGGTGGTCCCGGTCGGACAGGGCTCGCACCGCATCGAGATAGCCGAGATGGAGGAGGCGGCGGTATCCGGCTCGTGAAGCCGGCTGGCAAAGCGCGTCGTCCCGCCAAGCCCTGGGATCGTAGACATCGCCGTCCGTAGGCGCGACGTTGTAGTCGCCGGCGAAGACGGCAGCGTCTTCGTCTTCCAGCGCCGCGGCCATGTGCCGGTACAGGCGCCTCAGCCAGGCGAGCTTGTAGGGGAAGCGCTCGCCGCCGACCGGGTTTCCGTTGGGCGCATAGATCGAGGCGACGCGCACTCCCCCGGTGAACGCCTCGATGTAGCGCGCCTCCCGGTCGTCCGGATCTCCGGGCAGACAGGCTGCGAGCAGGTCGATCGGCCGCTTGGAGATCACCGCGACGCCGTTGTAGGTCTTCTGCCCGGCGGCGGCGATGTTGTAGCCGAGGTCGCCGATCTCGCCGACCGGGAACTCGCCGTCGGGCACCTTCGTCTCCTGGAACAGGACCACGTCCGGCTCGACCTGGCGCAGCCACGCCAGGACCAGCGGCAGACGCGCCTTGATCGAGTTGACGTTCCAGGTCGCGACCTTCACCGCGCTGCCGCCGACAGGGCCGGCCCGGAACGACCGAGGCGCCGGCTCAAAGCGAGAACGACGACCCGCAGCCGCAGGTCGAGGTTGCGTTGGGATTGCGGATGGCGAAGTACGAGCCGATGAGATCCTCGACGAAATCGACCTCCGCGCCGCGCAGCAGATCCAGCGACACGTCATCGACAACGACGCCGACGCCGTCCCGGCTGAAGACACGGTCGTCCTCGTTTTTCTGGTCGTCCAGGCTGAAGCCGTACTGAAAGCCGGAACAGCCGCCGCCCGAGACGGAAACGCGAAAGAACATCCCCTGGCCGCCATCCTGCTCGATCAGGGCGGCGATCCGGCGGCTCGCGGAAGTGGAGATTCGAAGGTCCTCCTGGACCTCGTCTACGGTATGGTCGGCCATTCATTCCTCGTTGGCGAAAGTGCTGCTGGCGCGCACATGCGTAATGTGGCTCGATGCGCGATCTTGTCAAAGTCCGAGCGTCCGGCATTGCGGGCACCCGACGGGCCGGTTGCATACGTCGTGCCACGTTCGGTAGTGTCACCGTCATGAGCGGAAGCGAGAGCCTGGCGCCGTGGGCGTGCCGCAGCGCCGAGAGCCGGGGTCGGCTCTTCGCGGAGGGCGAAAGCGCGAGCCGGACCTGCTTCCAGCGCGATCGGGATCGGATTATCCACTCCGCGGCCTTTCGCCGGCTGGAGTACAAGACCCAGGTCTTCGTCAATCACGAGGGCGACTTCTTCCGCACCCGGCTCACACACAGCCTCGAAGTCTCGCAGATCGCGCGCTCGATCTGCCGCACGCTGTCGCTCAACGAGGATCTCGCCGAGGCGCTGGCGCTCGCCCACGATCTGGGTCATCCCCCCTTCGGGCACGCCGGCGAGGACGCGTTGAAGGAAATGATGGCGCCCTACGGCGGCTTCGATCACAACGCCCAGAGCCTGCGGGTCATCACCCGACTCGAGCAGCGCTACGCCGAATTCGACGGGCTCAACCTGACCTGGGAGACGCTCGAAGGCGTGGTCAAACACAACGGCCCGCTGATCGGCGCGAGTTCCGGGCACCCCGAGGGCGCTTGCCCGCCGCTGCCCAAGGCCATTGCGGATTACGTCGCCGTGCACGATCTTG
Organism: Rhodospirillales bacterium; assembly: GCA_016793925.1. Taxonomy (GTDB): domain Bacteria; phylum Pseudomonadota; class Alphaproteobacteria; order Rhodospirillales; family Defluviicoccaceae; genus JAEULH01. Next base: position 54,241 of record JAEULH010000084.1, read on the forward strand.
AACTGAGCACCTATGCCGCGGCCGAGGCGCAGGTCACCGCGCTTGCCGACGACATCGCCTACAACAACCACGACATCGATGACGGGCTGCGCGCCGGGCTGTTCGCGATCGGCGATCTCGACGCCGTCCCTTTCGTCGCCGCGAGGTTCCGCGAGGTTGTTGAACGCTACCCCGGAATTACGCCCTCCCGGCTCATCCATGAGGCCGTGCGCCGCCTGATCGGCCTGATGGTCGACGACCTCACCGGCGAAACCCGCCGGCGCATCGCCGCGCTTGCGCCGGGCTGCGCCAATGACATCCGCCGTCATCGCCATCCCGTCGCTGCGTTCACGTCGGAGATGCAGCGCAACGATCGGGCGCTGAAGGATTTCCTCTTCGAGAACATGTACCGGCATTACCGCCTGAACCGAATGACCAGCAAGGCTCGGCGGCTTGTCAGGGACCTGTTTCGCCTGTTCGTCGACGAACCGGGCTGTCTGCCGACGGAATGGCGCGGCCGCGCCGGCAGGCCCGGCGGGGTCGAAACCGCCCGCGCCGTCGCCGACTACGTTGCCGGAATGACCGACCGCTTCGCCGCCGACGAGCACCGTCGGCTGTTTGACGTACAATCGAGGGCATCTTGAACCTATACCGCTTCCTGCAGGCCTCGATCTGCGAGATCTGCGCCGACCTGGCCGCCGATGGCCTCCTGCCGGCTGACCTTGACCTCGGCCGCATCACGGTCGAGCCGCCGCGCGACCCGTCCCATGGCGATGTCGCGACCAATGCCGCACTCGTGCTCGCCGGCCCGGCCGGGCGCAAGCCGAGGATGCTGGCGACCATGCTGGCGGAGCGACTGCTCGCGACCGACGGCGTCGCGACCGTCGAGGTCGCCGGTCCCGGCTTCATCAATCTGCGTCTCACCGCCGCCTTCTGGTATGCGCGGCTTGCGGAGATTCTGCATGCCGGCGTTGCCTACGGCGACTCGACGCTTGGCGGCGGCGAGCCGGTCAATGTCGAACACGTCTCCGCCAACCCCACCGGCCCCCTCCATGTCGGCCACGGTCGCGGCGCCGTCGTCGGCGACGCGCTGGGTGCGCTGCTCGAAAAGGCAGGTTTCGCCGTCACCCGCGAGTACTACGTCAACGACGCCGGCGCCCAGGTCGACAAGCTCGCGCGCGCCGTCTACTGGCGCTACCTCTGCGCCCTCGGCGAGAGCATCGCCGACGGCGTCGCCGAGCGCTACGCGGCGCAATCGCCTCCGGAATACGGCGGCGACTATCTGATCGCCGTCGGCGAAAGCCTGGTTGCCAGTCATGGCGACAGCCTCGTCGGCCTCGACGAAGGGAACTGGCTGGCGACGGTCCGTGAGGCCGCCGTTGCCGCGATGATGGCGCTGATCGCCGAGGACCTGAAAGCGCTGGGCATGGTCTTCGACGTCATCAGCTCGGAGCGGGCGCTGGTCGAAGACGGCGCCGTCGAGATGACGCTGAGCCGTCTGCAAGAGCGCGATCTGATTTACACCGGTGTCCTCGAGCCGCCGAAAGGGAAGCTTCCCGATGACTGGGAGCCGCGCCCGCAAACGCTGTTCCGCTCGACGGCCTTCGGCGACGACGTCGACCGGCCGCTGCGCAAGTCCGACGGCTCGTGGACCTATTTCGCCAGCGACATCGCCTACCACCTCGACAAGCACCGGCGCGGCTTCCGCGTCCTTATCGACGTCTGGGGCGCCGACCACGGCGGTTACGTCAAGCGGATGCAGTCGGCCGTCCGGGCGATCAGCGAGGGCAGGGCGGAGCTCGACGTCAAGCTTTGCCAGATGGTCAACCTGCTCGACGCCGGCCAGCCGATAAAGATGTCCAAACGGGCAGGCACCTTCATCACCCTGCGCGAGGTTCTCGACCGGGTCGGACGCGACGTCTTCCGCTTCATCATGCTGACCCGGCGCAACGACGCACCGCTCGACTTCGATTTCGAGAAGGTCACCGAGCAGTCGCGCGAGAACCCGGTCTTCTACGTTCAGTACGCGCACGCACGGTGCCACTCCGTGATTCGCCATGCCGAGGGCGAGTTCGGCGCGGAGGCGGTCACCGACGCCGCGCTGGCCGCGGCCGATCTCGCGCTCTTGACCGACCCCGCCGAGCTTGATCTGATCAAGGCCATGGCTGCGTGGCCGCGACTGGTGGAGGGCGCCGCGGAAGCTCATGAGCCCCATCGCATCGCGTTCTACCTGCAGGATCTCGCGGGTCTGTTTCATCTGCTGTGGACCAAGGGCAAGGACGACGCGCAGCTCCGCTTCGTCACGATCGCCGATCGGCCGCTGACGCTCGCTCGCATGGCGCTGGTCCGCGCGATCCAGACGGTGCTGGCCTCGGGGCTCAAGGTGATCGGCGTCGAAGCAGTCGAGGAGTTGCGCTGATGGCGGCGGATTGGGACACCAGCGGCTTTCATGATCGGCCGCACGACGGGCGCGAGGACCAGCCGATCCGGCGACGATTCGACTGGCTCGTCGGCGGCCGGCGACGCCTCGCCCTGTTGACGGGATTTGTTTCGCTGGCGATCGTCGGCGCCTTCATCTGGTCGGGACGGGATCGCGCCGGGCCGGAGAAGCCCGCCGAGCCGCCGCTGATTCGCGCCGACGAAGCGCCGATCCGGGTGCCGCCGGAAGATCCGGGCGGCTTGAACATCCCCCATCGCGACAAGCTGGTCTATCGGCGACTGCCAGGCGAAGGCGAAGACAGCCGGATGGAAAGGCTGCTGCCGCCGCCGGAAGAACCGCTGCCGCCGCCGGCCGAGCAGCCGGCGCAAGAGGCCGATGCGTCGGCATCGATGTCGGGCGCGGCGGTCGATGATGGCGAAGACGACGAGGCGCCTGCTGCCGACGGTCGCGGCGCATCGGCTTCGCTGTTTGCTCCGCCCGCGGGCGGATCGGCGCCGCGATCGACCGACGCGCCGCCGGCGCGACCGCCCAGGGACGCGTCGGCCTCGGCATCGGCGCATGCGGCCGGCGAACAGGGCGCCCGGGTCGGCGCACCGCGGGCGCTGTTCCCGCCGGGAACAGGGGCGTCGTCCGGGACGAGCGCGCCCACGGCAAGCGCAACGCCGGCGCAACCGACGCCGCAGTCGACGCCGGCGGGCGGAGGCTACATGGTCCAGCTCCTCGCCGTCGCCAGCGTCGATCAGGCGCAGGCGGCGTGGAGCCGACTCGCCGGCCGCAACGCCGACATTCTGGGCGGGCTGAGCCCGTCCTACGTGCGCGCCGACCTCGGCACTCGCGGCGTCATCTACCGGCTGCGGGCCGGGCCCGTCGGCGGCGAAACCAGCGCCCGGACGCTTTGCGCCCAGCTTTCGGCGCGAAACGTCGATTGCGTGATCGTGAGGCCGGGTGGCTAGCGGTCCGCTGGGACCGCCTCGGGCAGCCATTTTCGGTCTGTCCGGCCCTCGCCTGAGCGAGGACGAGCGCGCCTTCTTTCGCGCCGCCGACCCGCTCGGCTTCATCCTGTTCCAGCGCAACTGCGTCGATCGCCAACAGGTCCACGACCTGATCGGCGCCCTGAAGGATTGCGTCGGCCGCGACGACGCGCCGATCCTGATCGACCAGGAGGGCGGGCGGGTGCAGCGGCTGAAGCCGCCGGTATGGCGCGCCGCACCGGCCGGCGCCCGGTTCGCCGCGCTCGCCGAACGCCACGAGGACGACGCCGTGGAGGCGGCCTGGCTCAACGCCCGGATGTTGGCCGATGAGCTGTCGACACTTGGCATTACGGTCAACTGCGCGCCGGTTCTCGATATCCCTTCGCCCGGCGCCCACGATGTCATCGGCGATCGCGCTTACGGGGCGACGCCCGAGCGTGTCGCCCTGCTTGGGCGGGCGGTGTCCGCCGGCCTGCTCGCGGGCGGCGTCCTGCCGGTGATCAAGCACATTCCCGGGCACGGCCGCGCCCGGGTCGACAGCCACGCCGCCCTGCCGGTGGTCGATGCCGACCGCGCGACCCTCGAGCGCACGGACTTCGCGCCCTTCTGCGCGCTCGCCAGGATGCCGTGGGCGATGACCGCGCACATCGTCTACACCGCGCTCGACCCGGACCGGCCGGCAACGACTTCGGCCCGCGTCATCGCCGACGTGGTTCGCGGCTGGATCGGCTTCGACGGGCTGCTGATCTCCGACGATCTGTGCATGGGCGCTCTGGCGGGCTCCGTGGCGGAACGGGCGGAAGCGACGCTGGCCGCCGGCGTCGATGCGGTTTTGCATTGCAACGGCGTTCTCGCCGAGATGGAAGCCGTCGCCGCCGTCAGTCCGGCTCTCGGCCCTCGTGCGCTCGAGCGCCTGCGCCACGGCGAGACGCTGCGCACGGCCGGGCTGGTGCCGCTGCAACTTCAGACGGCGGCGCTCCGCCTCGAGTCTCTGCTCGGAAGACAGGTGACATGAACACGGCCGAACTTCTTTCCCAGCTTTCGGTCTGGGTGCTGCCCGTTCTTTTTGCCGTCACGCTTCACGAAGCCGCCCACGGCTGGGTCGCCTGGCGCCTCGGCGACAACACCGCCTTCAGCCTCGGGCGGGTCAGCTTCAACCCCCTGCGCCACATCGACCCCTTCGGCACGGTGGTCCTGCCGGCGATGCTGCTGCTGCTTTCCGGCGGCCGTTTCATGTTCGGTTTCGCCAAGCCGGTCCCGGTGAATTTCAGTCGCCTCGGCCATCCCCGCCGCGACATGGTCCTGGTCGCCGCCGCCGGCCCCGGCATCAACTTCGCCATGGCCCTGGTCGCCGCGTTCCTGATCATGCCGCTCGCCGCGGTGCCCGGCGCCTTCGGCACCTGGCTCGGCGCGAATCTCCTGAACATGGTCTGGATCAACATTCTGCTGGCGATTTTCAATCTGCTGCCCCTGCCTCCGCTCGACGGCGGCCGCATCGCCGTCGGCGTCCTCCCCAATGCGCTGGCGCTGCCGCTTCAGCGCCTGGAGCGTTTCGGCATCTTCATCGTCCTCGCCGTGGTCTTCATCGTTCCCTGGATCGGCGGCAAGCTCGGCCTCGACCTCAACGTCTTCGGCTGGATCGTCGTCGCCCCATCGATGGCGGTGGCGGACGCCCTCCTTCGCGCCACGGGCGTGCAATGAACGAGAGGCCGAACATCGACGCGAACGGCGTCGGCGGCGAGAACCGCGGGGACGCCTGGGAGGAGGGGCCGCAAGAGAGGCAGGCGGCCGCCGGTCCGGCGCGCGATTTCCTTGTCGACCTCGACGGGTTCGAGGGACCGCTCGACCTGCTCCTGTCGCTCGCCCGCGAGCAGAAGGTCGACCTTTCCCGGATTTCGATCATGCGCCTCGCCGAACAGTACCTGGCCTTCGTCGCCGCCTTGCGCCGGGTCGATCTCGAGCGCGCCGCCGACTACCTCGTCATGGCCGCGTGGCTTGCCTACCTCAAGTCCCGGCTGTTGCTGCCGGCGGCCGGTCCGGCAGACGAGCCGTCGCCGGAGGAGATGGCCTCGGCGCTCGCGCTGCAGCTTCGCCGGCTGGAGGCCATGCGCGAGGTCGGCTGGACGCTGATGCGCCGACCGCGCCTGGGCCACGACGTCTTCGCCCGCGGCCGCCCGGAAGCGGTTGAGGTCGATGCCGAGACGGTCGTCGAGCTTTCGCTCTACGACCTGCTCCGGGCCTATGGCCGCTGGCACCGCCGCCATCAGCCGCCGCCGGTCCTCCACGTCGAGCCTTCGCAACTCGACAGCGTCGACGAGGCGCTCGCCCGTCTCCGCCGTGGCCTCGGTCACACGCCGGGATGGGAAAGCCTGAGCCGCTATCTTCCGCCCGGCGCGCTTTCGGACCTGCATCTCGGCAAGCTTCCCGCGCGCTCGGCGCTGGCCTCGACCTTCGCCGCTGCTCTCGAGCTGGTTCGCGAGGGCACGCTCGCCCTCCGCCAGACCACGCCCTTCGGGCCAATCTATCTTCGTCAACAGCAGCCGGAACAGCGGCCATGACCGCCCCCGACCCGCACCACCTTCGCCTCGTCGAGGCGATCCTGTTCGCGTCGGCCGATCCGCTGACGGCGGCGGCCATCGCCCAGCGGTTGCCCGATGGGGCCGATGTCGCCGCACTTCTGGCGACGCTGCAGCAGGCCTACGCGGCGCGCGGCGTCAACCTCACCTGTTCAGCCGGCGCCTGGGCCTTCGTGACGGCGCCGGATCTGGGGCCGTGGCTCCGCCGGGAGGTCCGGATCGAAAAGAAGCTGTCGCGCGCGGCCATCGAGACGCTGGCCATCATTGCCTACCATCAGCCCGTCACGCGCGCCGAGATCGAGGATATCCGCGGGGTCCACCTCAGCCGCGGCACGCTCGACGTCCTGTTCGAGCAAGGCTGGATCCGTCCCCGGGGACGCCGGCAGACGCCGGGCCGGCCGGTCCTGTGGGCGACCACCGATGCCTTCCTGCGCCATTTTTCGCTCGGTTGCCTCGACGACCTTCCCCAGCTCGAGGAGCTGAAGGCGGCCGGTCTGCTTGACAACGGCGTCTGGGTGCAGACCTATAGCGAAAGCGATCCGGCAGCGCATGGCGGCGTGGCGGACGAAGCGCCGGTCGCGGGTGAATGACAGCATGGATTCGCCGGCGCAGCGGCGCGAAGGGCCGCGTCTGACAAAAGCGAGAGCAGTTTCATGGGCAGCTTCAGCATTTGGCATTGGCTGATCGTCCTCGTGGTCGTCCTCGTCCTTTTCGGCGGTCGGGGGCGGGTTTCGCAGATCATGGGTGACTTCGGCAAGGGGCTGAAGGCCTTCAAAAAAAGCATGCGCGAGGACGACGAGCCGGCCGCCGACCTCGAACCCGACAAGGAACCACGCCGGCCGATGACGGCGTTGCCGAACGATCATCGCAAGCTCGGCGTCGAGGTCGGCGATGGGATCGGCGATCCGCTCAAGGACCACGAGCCCCCGCCGAAGCCGGACCGCGACCGGCAGTCGCCGCAGTGACGCGGCGCAGGTAAGGCGGCGCGGACAGATCCGATGTTCGATGTCGGCTGGCCGGAGCTTTTTCTGATCGGGGTCGTCGCGCTTATTGTCATCGGGCCCAAGGATCTTCCACAGGTGATGCGCAGCGTCGCGCTCTTCGTGCGCAAGGCGCGGGCCCTGAGCCAGGAGTTCCAGAGCGGCGTCGCCCAGATGATGCGCGAGGCGGAACTCGATGACCTCAAGCGCAAGCTCGAGGAAGCGGGGCGGGTCGATGTCGGCCGGACGGTGAAGGATGCGGTCGATCCGAACGGCTCGCTCAGCGCCGATTTCGATCCGGCAGAATTCGCACGAGACCTCAAGCAGAGCGTCGAGGAACCGACGAGCCCGCGATCGCGAACCGCCCACGTTGCGCCCGCGCCGCCAGAGACGCCAGAGACGCAATCCCAGCCTGAGCCTCCCGCGGCCGCCGGGCCGGCGTCCGTCGGCGGGGATGCGACGAACGGCGCGCCGTTGCCGCGCGAGGGCGACAAGCCGGACAGCGGCGAACAACGCGCCTGAGACGGCCTCGGCGAGGGCCGAAGCAGGGTCGAAAGTGGGGCAGGGGACTTGAGCAGCGACGACGAGGTCGAAACCGCGAGCATGCCGCTGCTCGATCACCTGATCGAGTTGCGCCGGCGGCTGATCTACTGCCTCCTCGGGCTGATCGCGCTGTTCTTCATCTGCTACGCCTTCGCCCCGCAGATCTACGGCTTTCTCGTCCAGCCGTTGGCAGACATCCTCGCCGAAAAGGGCGGCGGCGAGCGGCGGATGATCTATACCGCGCTGCAGGAAGCCTTCTTCACCTACGTCAAGGTCGCGTTCTTTGCCGCGCTGTTCCTCGGCTTCCCGCTCATCGCCGTGCAGGTCTATCGGTTCGTCGCGCCCGGGCTCTACCGCCACGAGCGGCGCGCCTTCGTCCCGTTTCTGATCGCCACCCCCGTGTTGTTTTTCGTCGGCGGGGCGATGGCATATTATGTCGTCTTTCCACTGGCTTGGCGTTTTTTCCTGGGCTTCGAGATGAGCGGCGCCGACGGCGGTCTGCCGATCCGGCTCGAGGCGAAGGTGGCCGAGTACCTCTCGCTCGTCATGCAACTCATCTTCGCCTTCGGCCTGATCTTCGAGATGCCGGTCGTCATGACCCTGCTCGCCCGGGCCAACATCATCTCCGCGGCGGCGATGCGGGCGAAGCGCAAGTACGCGATCGTGCTGGCCTTTATCGCAGCGGCGGTTTTGACCCCGCCCGACGTCATCAGCCAGGTCGCGCTCGCCCTCCCCGCGATCCTCCTCTACGAGCTGTCGATTCTCGCCGTGCGCCTGGTCGAGAGACAGGCCGAGCGCGCGGCGCGGGAGGCGACCAAGAACGCGGCTCCGTGAGGGCATGGCAGCGGCAAAGACGCGCGCGCCGACCCGGGCCGCGGTGCTGTTCTTGACCGGACCGGCGCCATCGGCTAACCCCCCAATGACCCATGCCCCTTTCGCGTGCAATACCGTATGCATGACATCAAGTGGATCCGCGACAACGCGCAAGCCTTCGACGGCGGTCTGGCCCGCCGTGGGATGGCCCCGGTAACACCGGCGCTGTTTGCGCTCGACGCCCGCCGGCGCGAGGCCCTGGCGGCGGCCCAGGCCATCCAAACCGAGCGCAAGACGCTTTCGCGCGAGATCGGTCAGCAGAAGGCGCGCGGCGAGGACGCGACGGCGCTTCTCGACCGGGTCGCGCTCAGCAAGCAGGAGCAGGCGGCTGCGGAGGCCGGGGCGCGCGCGGCCGAAGCCGAGCTCGAGGCGGCGCTGGCCGCGTTGCCGAACCTTCCCGCCGACGATGTCCCCGAGGGCGCCGACGAGACCGCCAACGTCGAGATTCGCCGCTGGGGCGCGCCGCGCCGGCTGGATTTTCCGGCGCAGGAGCATTTCGATCTGGGCCCCGCGCTGGGGCTGATGGATTTCGACCGGGCGGCAAAGGTCGCCGGCGCGCGGTTCGTGGTCCTGTCCGGTCCGTTGGCGCGGCTGGAGCGGGCGCTGGCATCATTCATGCTCGACCTGCACACGCAGGAGTTCGGCTACACCGAGATCAGCCCGCCGGCGCTGGTCCGCGACGAGGCCGTCTTCGGCACGGGCCAGTTGCCCAAGTTCGGCGAGGACCTGTTCCGGACGACGGACGGTCGCTGGCTGATCCCGACCGCGGAGGTGCCGCTGACCAACCTCGTCTCGGGCGAGATCCTCGACGAAGAGCGCTTGCCGCTTCGTTTCGCCGCGATGACCTGGTGCTTTCGCGCCGAGGCCGGGGCCGCCGGCAAGGATACGCGCGGGATGATCCGCCAGCACCAGTTCACCAAGGTCGAGATGGTCAGCATTACCGGGCCGGAAGGCTCGGACGCGGAGCACGAGCGGATGACCGGCTGCGCCGAGGCCGTGCTGCAGCGGTTGGACCTGCCCTACAGGGTGGTCGTGCTGTCCACCGGCGACATGGGCTTCTCCGCGCGCAAGACCTACGACATCGAGGTCTGGCTGCCGGGGCAGGGACGCTACCGCGAGATTTCGAGCTGTTCGAATTGCGGGGATTTCCAGGCGCGGCGGATGAAGGCCCGCTGCCGTCGCCGCGGCGAGAAGGCGACGCGCTTCGTCCACACCCTCAACGGCTCCGGACTTGCCGTCGGCCGAACGCTGATCGCCATCATCGAGAACTACCAGGAGGCGGACGGCTCGATCACCGTTCCCGTTGCCCTGCGACCCTACATGAACGGCCTTGAGGCGATCCGCGCCGATGTCTCGCCCAGCGCTTGATCTCGCCTCGGCGCGGGTTCTCCTCGCCAACGACGACGGCATTCAGGCCCCGGGACTGAGATTGTTGGAGCGGATCGTCCGCCGTCTCGCCCGCGAGGTCTGGGTGGTGGCGCCGGAGAGCGAGCAAAGCGCGGCCAGCCACTCGCTGACCATGCGCCGGCCGCTCTACGTCCGCAGGGTCGGTCGGCGGCGCTACGCGGTCGATGGCACGCCGACGGACTGCATCCTGCTCGCGGTCCACCAGGTCATGCGGCGCCACCCGCCCGACCTGATCCTCTCCGGCATCAATCGCGGCGGCAATCTGGGCGAGGACGCGACCTATTCGGGTACGGTCGCGGCCGCGCGCGAGGGGACCATGCTCGGTTTTCCATCCGTCGCCCTGAGCCAGGTCTATGACGACGGCGCCGGTGTGTCGTGGGAGACCGCCGAGCGCTGGACGCCGGAGGTCCTGCAGAAGCTGGCGGGCGCGAGTTGGCCGCCGGCGGTGCTGATCAACGTCAACTTTCCGGCGACGCCGGCCGCCGATGTCAGCGGCATCGAGGTGACCCGCCACGGCCGGCGCAAAATCGGCGGCTCGATGGTCGAGGGCGTCGATCCCCGGGGCGAGCGCTACTTCTGGATCGGCGGCGGCCGGCGCGAGGATCGCGGCCGCGAGGGCTCCGACCTGGAGGCGGTTCATCGCGGCGCCGTCTCGGTATCGCCGCTTGCCCTTGAGCTCACCCACGAGCCGACGGTCGCAGCGCTCAGGGCGGCCTTCTCGTGAGCTCCGACTCGCGCAAGATCCGGCTGATCATGGAGCTGCGCCGCAGCGGGATCAGCGACACGCGCGTTTGCGCCGCCATCGAGCGGATCCCGCGCGAGCGGTTCGTGCCCGAGACGCTGCGCCATCAGGCCTACGAGAACATCCCGCTGGCCATCGGCTGCGAGCAGACGATGAGCGCGCCGATCGTCGTCGGCCGCATGACACAGGCCCTCGAGCTGGACGAACGGATGAAGGTGCTGGAGGTCGGCACCGGCTCCGGCTACCAGGCAGCGGTGCTCGCGCGGCTGTGCCGGCGGGTCTATACCATCGAGCGTCACCGCGACCTGCTCGCCGACGCCGAAGCGGCGTTCAAGGCGCTGCTCATCGACAATATCACGACCAGGAGCGGGGACGGCACCCTCGGCTGGCCCGAACAGGCGCCATTCGAGCGAATCATCGTCACCGCTGCCGCCGCCGACGTTCCGCCGATTCTCGCCGAACAGCTTGCAGAGGGCGGCGTCATGGTCGTTCCGGTGGATCATGGCCGCGGCGAATCGCGGCTGCTCCGGGTGCGGCGCGGCGCCGAGGGACTGGAGACGGAAGATCTGGGCGAGATTCGCTTCGTCCCGCTGATCGCGGCGCGCGGCGGCGGATAGGTCTCACCTCCGCGCCGGGCTGGCGTTGAAGCGCAAGGGGCGCTCACGCATACTCCGGCCATGACATCAGGGACCAGGTTCGTGCGCCGCCTCCTTTCGGTCGGCGCGACGTTTGTCGTGCTCGCATCGAGCGCGTGTGCCTACATGGAGTTCTCGCCGACACCGGCGGCGAGCAGGAAGACGCTGGCGAGCGCTGTGGTAACCCCGAACCCGCCGCGTCCGTACCGGACAGGTGCGCAGGCGACGGACGACGCCGTCACCCAGGCTCCGCTTGACGATTTCGACGCAGAGCAGGGCAAGGCCGGCGACGCGGGGGCGATGGCGGCCCGCATCCACACCGTGCAGAGCGGCGAGACCCTCTACGGGATCTCGCGCGCCTACGGGGTCGGCGTCTACGACCTCGCACAGTACAACGGCCTCGCGGCGCCCTATGCGATCCACGAGGGTCAGCGGTTGTCGATTCCCCGCGACGGCTCACCGCCCGCTCGATCGGCGGGGGCGTCGGACACGCAGGAAACCGGCGCGGGGCGGCCGCCGTACCCGAGCGACGTCGAGGAAGCACCGCTGGTCGCGAGCCTGCCGGCGGCGGCGGAGCCGCTTCCGACCGCGCCGCGGCGCAGCGGCGCCGGCTTCATCTGGCCCGCCGAGGGCAAGATCCTGTCAGACTTCGGCCCCAAGGCCCGTGGCCTGCGGAACGACGGGATCAACATCGCCGTCCGCCGCGGCGCGCCGGTGCGCGCCATCGACAACGGTGTCGTCGCCTACGCCGGAAACGAGTTGCGCGGCTTCGGCAACATGGTCCTGATCAAGCACGCCGGCGGCTGGATCAGCACCTATGCCCACAACGAGAGGCTTCTCGTCGCTCGCGGCGATCGCGTAAGCCGGGGCCAGATGATCGCGCGGGCCGGCGATACCGGGCGAGCCGATACGCCGCAGCTCCATTTCGAACTGCGCAAGGGCCTGACGCCGGTCGATCCGCTCGCCTATCTGCCGCCGCAGCGCTAGATCACGATCGGCTTTCGGCGGTGGCGGAGAGGGGGTTGCGCAGGATCATCGAGGCCAGATGCGGCGCCTTGATGATCAGATAGACCGAGCCGATGGAGGTCGCGACCGGCGACATGACGCCGAGCAGGGCGCCGCGCATGAGGATGATGGTAAAGCCGCAGATCAGCGCCACGAGTACCCGGTAGAGGGTCACGCCGCCGATGTCGTTCACCGCGGTGAAAAGGTAATCGAGGCGGCGGTAGGCGTAGCCGAGCGCCATCGCGCCCAGGATGACGGCGAAAAACGAACCGTCGATGTAGAGCTCCGAAATGATCGGCGACGACAGGTTGTTGAACTTGAAGCCGAGAGCGGCGCTGGTCATGTTGCCGGTCGCCAGCGACTTGCCGGACCAGATGCTGCGCGGGACGAAATAGAGCACGGCGGACAGGATCTGCCGACCGTACGTGTGGCCGAAGCGGTCGACGTAGACGAGGGTGTTCATCGTCGTCTGGAAGCCGTCGAGGTCGCCGTGGGTCATGTACTCTTCGATGGGCGGAACCTGGATGTCGAAATTGAACCCTTCCTGGCGGTTGATCTGTTGCGACATCGGAAAAATCGTGAAGGTGCCGATCACGAATACGGCGAGGAGAAAAAGGCGGCGGCCGGCGCTGCGGAAACTGACGTACATCAGGCCGAGCGTGATCATCATGCCGAACAACCAGAAGCGCGACTGCGCGCCGGGAAAGTTGACGATTGCCTGCAACGGCAGGAGGAGGATCATGATCGGGACGAACACGCCGTAACGGATGATCCCGCCGCTCCGTCCTGGACGGGTCAAGGCATACAGGATCAGGACAAAGCCGACGAAGACGATGGCGCGGGGCAGGAAGACGAGCAGGCCCATGCTCGTCTGGTCCAGGTTGTTGAAGACAGCGTCGCTGATGGTGCCGCGAGACTGCAGCAGGGCGGCAGCGCCGAACATCCGGACCGGGATCAGTCCCACGAACAGGGCGATGCCGGCGAAAGCGACCAGGTACACCGTGCGACCGAGACGCTCGCTGGCGGCGATCGTCTCCAACGCTTTCGCATGATGCCGCTCCGGGGCGAGCGCCTGACCGGCCGCGAAAAATAAAAGGAAAAGAAGGGTGAGGAACGCCGCCTCAGCCGTCGTCGCACTGTCGTAGGTCAACAGACGCCAGAAATAGGTGTCGAAGCCGGCCTGGAACAACGCTGGGATAATGTTGAAAAGCAAAAAATAGATAAGCACCAGCATCGTCGAAACGCAGGCGAAGCGGCTGAGCGCGCTGTGCATCAACATGGTCGTGCAGACGAGCACGCAAACCAGAAGAATGAACAGCGCGGCCTGGTTGTGCACCGGGCGCGATAAAATGATAGCGGCAAACAGCGCCGTTACGAGCGCCGCGACACCGACGGCGATGAAGAGATTTCGGCTGAAGGTCATGCATCGCCATCCGGCGTTAACTGGCAGCGGTGGGACGCGGTTCGAGCGACCGCGAAGAATGGCTGCGACAAGGTCCGCACCGTCGACCGCGGCCCTGTTGTACCCGAAAACCGCAGGAGCGGCAATGACGGCGGCGACTTGGCGTTGCTACGCCGCCGTGTGAGGCGCTACTCGCCGATTGCAAAAGCCGCACCGAAACTGTGATCGGGATCACATTGCAGTTCCCCATTTGAGTCTATGTTTCTAACCTGATTAACAGATGCGCGAACAGCATCAAAGACCGCGCTGGCATTGCCAAAGTCATATCGGAAAGCATCTGCCGCGAAGAATGAACAGCAAGGCCGCTTTGCTGCGATCGCTCAAGATGGATAAATGGCGGGACGCTTCACGGGAGGTAAACATGGACATCCCGACACCACGCGCCAATCCGGCTCGCGCTTGGCGCACTGTTTCCCCGGCGTGGCCGAAGATCATGCCTTCGCCGGCGCAGCCGCGCTTCAGAAGCCTTCTCTTCGGCGCGATCATCGTCGCCGGCGGAGGCTGCGCGATGAGCGAGGTCAAGCCGGGCGGTGATCAGGTTGCAGCCGCTGAACCGGGCTTGCACACATGCCCGCGATCGCGTGGCGCTCTTGTCGTTGTCGAGGGCGACAAACTCGCCCTGCAGCAGCAGGGTCTGCCCTCGGTCGAGCCGCTGATCAGCGTCCTTGCGCAAAAATCCAACTGCTTCCGCGTCGCCAAGAGAGACAAGGCCTTCCAGGAGGTGGCGGATCGCGAACGGGGGCTCCGCAGAGGTCCGACAGCGGGAACGGTTGCGGCGGACTATGCCTTGATGACGACGGTCCTGTTCGCCGAGAAGACGGGGGGGCAGAATTGGGGTTCGGTGATCGGCGGCATCGGCGGCGCCCAAGGCGCAAAGCTTTTCCCGAAGTGGAACGGCCTAGTCAACCAGAACGTCGACTCGGCCGTGGAGGTGAACGAGGCCACGGTCGTGCTCAGTCTCGTCGACAACGGCAGCGGCCTGGAAGTCGGCGCTGCGGAAGGATCGGCGAGCGCGCGAGACACTCGCTTGGACGGCGCCGCATCGGCCTTCTGGAAACAGAACACGGGCACCGGCAAGGCCAACGTGTACGCCAAGACGCCGCAGGGAAGGCTGGTCGCAGCGGCGCTGGCGGACGGCTTCAACAAGCTCGTCGCCGGCCTGGATACGCAGGCCTCGTACTAGCCGGAGCCTTGGCGCACGCTCGGCGCCGCCGGGACGGGCGGCGCCGACGCGGGCCCTTCAGCTCTTTGCCCAGAGTTCGAGCACGGCGACGATGGCATCGACCAGCGCCTTCACCTCCGCCGCCGGGTCGCCGAGAATGTCGAGCAGCGGTTTGAACTTGTCGGTGTCCTTGGGGTAGTAGGTCGCCAGGTCCGCCATCACCTTGTCCCACAGCTGCTTGGCCATGAAACCTGTCGCGCCGACGGGGATCAACGCCAGGCCCTTTTCCCTGGCAAGCTCGAACTCCTGCTCCACCCCGTCGGACAGCACGACCTGGCCGTCGCGCAGCTTGTTGCCGAAAAGAAAGACGGCCGCTCCGGAGTAGTCGGTCAGGTCGTCGCGGTAGCGTTTCAGCAGATCCGGCCATGACATCTCGCCGACCGCGTCCTGCGGGAACGGGCGCAGGATAAGCTGATCGTCGGTCGTCGAACCTCTGGTCGCGTAGATGCGTTCCAGCGCGCCGCTGATGATCGAGCTGCCGACGCCGTAACCGAAACCGGAGACGATCCGATAGCCCTTGCCGACGAGCGTCTTGCCGAGCCCTCGAATGAACCTCCGCGCCCGCTCGCTGGTCCAGTCGTTGCCCCACTCGTTCGCAGCCCCGGAGATGAGCACCGACCTGGACTTGTAGGCCCTTTCGACCCGACCGAGGACCTCGGTGATCTGATCGTAACTTTCGAGGAGCAGGGTCTGAATGTTGAACCGCCGGAGATCTTCGATGAACAGGGCCTGCTGCCTGCTCCTGTAGGCGAGCGTGGCCGGGTCGGGATAGTCGTTGTCGTCCAGGCGCTTCATGAAGCAGTAGTGCGTGCGCATGTTCTCGGCGTAGCTGGCGCGGATGCGGCTCAACACGTAATCGATGTTCGGGTCGGAAAAGCTGAAGCCGAGGAACAGGAAGGTCTTCGAGATCAGATCGCCGGTCAGCGCCGTGATGAAGGCTTGGCCGGTGAGGTGGTATCTCTCGTAATCGTCCTTGATCAGGATCGTCTTGCCGGGGTCGGAGATGTCGCCGTGCATCTTGTAGACGACGGCGTCGCGTCGCGGCAGGGTCAGGGACAGGTGCCCGATCGTGTATTTGACATCGGGCTTTTTGCCCGCCTCCTGGAGCGCGCGTTCGATGAGCTGGTCGTAATTCGTTGTCCAGAAGGTGAAAATCGGCAGACGCGCGAGGATCCGGTGGTTCGGCGTCACGTCTGCGTCCCGGGCGAACTCCTCGAGCAGAAGGCGACTGATATCGGATCGGTTGCCGAAGCGCTCGTTGCAATAGTACTGGGCGAGGGCGACGAGGTCGCTCTCCTTCTCGATGTCCAGCCCGAGCTCGTCGGCGACCGACTTGAGCAGCATTCGCCAGTCGACGAAACCCGCAGGCCGCGATAGGCCGGCGCCGACGAAGACGGCGGCGTTCCCTTCTTCCACCTCCCGCGGGAAGGTGCGGAGGAAGGCGTCGATCTGAGTGTTGCTCATCGCTGCTGCCCCCTAAGGCCCGTCGTGTCGAAGATCGGAGCCCCGGCCGACGGATCTCAACGATGCCGCACAGGGCAAGCCTGCTCCGGCCAGGCGGCAAGGACATAGACCCATGCGTCCAGTTCGCCCTCCGCGGTGCGCACTTGCGCGACGACCCGCCGGTAACCGGCTCCTTCGAACTCGTCGAGACCGGACCAGAGATCGGGCAACTCGGGCGATTCCAAGAGGCTCACCGCAACCTCCGATCCGAGCGGATCGAGGACCAGCCCCGGATAGCCGAGTTCCGATCCCCAGCCGGCGTCGACAAGCCTGCCTCGCACCGTGCCTTGCAGCCACCGCCCCTTCAGGCCGGCAAGCCGGTCGTGGTTGACGCGGCCCGGCGCCAAGGTCCCGTACGCGGCAAAGCGCGTGTCGGCGGATCCGTCCCGATGCGTCATCCCGGCACCTTGAGCCAGCGGGCCCTCCTTCCCATTCCACCTGATTTTCTGTTGCACCCCAAGGACAATCGGTCCAGGACGCATAACCAGGCCAACAGCTTGATTGACCGGGACGAGACTGGCCGGGCGCGGGGAGGGCGGCGCCCGCCCGGCGCCTCATGCAAGGAGAGCCCCGCACCCGCACGCCCTTGGTTCCACGCCGAACGCAGGCCTAGCTTTCGCCATCCTCGCGCCGATCGCCGCCGTCTTCGACTGGCTGGCCCTCATCTTCGACTGGCTGGCCCTCATCTTCGGCGGGCTGGCCCGCCTTCGCGGACCTGTTCCGTTTGGCCTCGAGGCGCTCGGCCTTCTTCGCGGCCTTGGCCCGGTCCTTTTGCAAACGGTCGAAGCGGTAGTTGGGTTTCCTGGCCATTCTAACGCCTCAGGCCGCTGCCTGGGACGCGGGACGACCGCCGGACCGGGGCCGGCGGCGCCTTTTCGGCTGGGCCGGGCGAACGGGCGCCTTCGTCTCCGCCTTCGGGGCGATCGGGTGCGCGGCCCTCGGCCCGCTTCCCACTGTGCGCGGCGCTTCGATGACCTCGATCGAGCGGCGAACAAGCGTCTCGATATCGCGCAGATAGGGCCGCTCCGCCGTGTCGCAGAACGACAGCGCCGACCCGGCGGCGCCGGCGCGGGCGGTCCGGCCGATCCTGTGGACGTAGGTTTCCGGAACGTTCGGCAACTCGTAGTTGACGATATGGGTGACCCCCTCGACGTCGATCCCGCGCGCGGCGATATCGGTAGCGACCAGCACCCGGGACCGCCCGCTGCGGAAGTCGTCGAGTGCGTTCTGCCGCGCCGCCTGGGACTTGTTGCCGTGAATGGCCGCGGCCGAGACGCCGGTTTCGGCCAGTTGCGCGGCGACGCGGTTGGCGCCGTGCTTGGTGCGGGTAAAGACGATGACGCGGCGCATATCAGGATCGCGGAGCAGCTCGCTCAGCAACGCCCGCTTCCGTGCCGTCGCAATATGGAAGACGCGCTGATCGACGCGTTCGACGGCCGTGCCTGTCGGCGCGACCTCGACGCGGGCGGGATTGTCCAGCATGCTGTTGGCGAGGCGGGCGATTTCCGCCGGCATCGTCGCCGAAAGCAGCATGGACTGCCGCTTCCTCGGCAAAGCCGCGAGGATCCGGCGAATGTCGCGAATGAAGCCCATGTCGAGCATGCGATCGGCCTCGTCGAGCACCAGCAGCGATACCTGGCCGAGCTGGGCGTGGCCCTGCTCCATCAGGTCGAGAAGGCGACCGGGCGTTGCCACCAGGTAATCGAGACCGCTCCGCAACGCCCTGACCTGCGGAACCTGGCCGACGCCGCCATACAGAACGGCGCCGCGCAGGTTGAGGTATCGGCCGTAGGTTTTGAACGCGGCGGCAACCTGAACGGCGAGTTCGCGGGTCGGCGTCAGAACGAGAGCGGCGGGGCCGCGACCGCGCCGTGGGGCCTGTTCGGCGAGACGCTGGAGGATCGGCAGCGCGAATGCAGCGGTTTTGCCGGTTCCCGTCTGCGCAATGCCGAGCAGGTCACGGCCTTCGAGCAGCAGCGGGATGGCGCGGCTCTGGATCGGGGTGGGTTCCTGGTAGCTGGAAGCCGTGAGAGCGCGCCGTATCGGTTCGGCAACACCGAGATCGAAGAAAGTGGACAATATGCAGCTCTTTCCGTTTCGCGCCGCACGAAAAGCGCGCCGGCCGACCGGCCGGATCAGCGAGCTCGCAGGCGCTATTATGAGAGCCCCGCATAACGGGGCAAAGGTTGTTCTTGTTCCCGGCGGCTGAACGCGCAAGACGCCGACCACCGGTTCCGCGCGTCGCACGACAACGCGGATGTGCGCATAGGGTGGGCCGTGGCAGGGCCGGAGTCAACGCCGGCGGACATGCTGTCTCGCCGGCCCGACGTGGGTCCGCTCGTCCGCCGACGCCAAATCGAGGCTGTACGCCCCGGTCGGCGGACGCGAGACACCCGCTTGCGGCGACGGCATGCGAGGTTCGGGCCCGAACGCACCACGAGCCATATCAATCCCACCCACCGATCGGCTAGAATAGTCGGGTTGCGCCCGAACGGGAGACCACTGGGATGAGCGACGATCTGCTGTCCTTACTCCAGCAGCAAATGGTGGATATCATCGCCGCTCACGCTCAGCTTGTCAGCGAGCAGATCGGCAAGGAGAGGCTCGACGAGCGGGTTCTGGCGGTCATGCGCCGCATTCCCCGTCACGGCTTCGTGCCGGTGGAGCTGGCTCCCTACGCCTACGCCGACCAGCCGTTGCCCATCGGCTTCGACAAGACGATCTCGCAACCGTTCATCGTCGCGCTGATGACCGATCTTCTCGATGTCAAAGCCGATCACCGCGTTCTCGAGGTCGGTACCGGGCTCGGCTACCACACCGCGATCCTGGCGGAACTGGCGAGCGACGTTTTCACCGTCGAGATCGTCGAGGAACTGGGCGAGAAGGCGCGCAAGCAGTTCGACAGCCTTGGGCTCGGCAATATCGTCGCGCGCATCGGCAACGGCGAGAACGGCTGGCCGGAATACGCGCCCTTCGATCGCATCCTCGTCTGCGCCGCCTCCGAGCTTATCCCGCCGATGCTGCTGAAGCAGCTCGCCCCGGGAGGCAAGATGGTGGTGCCGACCGGCATGCCCGATTCGCAAACGCTGTTGTTTGTCGAGAAGAACGAGGCGGGAAGGGTCTGCACGCGCGAGGTGTTGCCGGTGCGATTCGCTCTTCTTGAATGTGCGCATTAGCCTGCTGCGACGCTTGGCGTGCATGACGATCCGCGGGGCGCGGCCGGGATCGGGACGTCGCGCCGGCGGCAAGCTTTGCCGGTTGCTGGCCTCGCGGGGCTGTGGCAAAAACGGGATGTAACGGACATCGCCGAGGCAACTCAGGGTTAGGTGCGGATGCAGACAGCCGCCATTTTCGCTCGGGCGCTCGCGTCGATCGCGCTCGTCCTCGCGATGGCGGCGTTGGCACCACTCCACGGCGCCGCCGCAGAAGCCGCCGCGTCGGTCGCCGACGTGCCCGGCCCGGCGGCGGACGGGGCCGCCGTCGACAACGACGATTTCGCGAACTGGTTGGCCGAGGTCCGCGGCGAGGCGGCTCGGCGCGGCGTTTCCGCGACGCTCGCCGATGCCGCGCTTTCCGGGATTACGCCCCTCGACCGGGTGCTCGAACTCGATCGCAGGCAACCTGAATTCAGTCAGACCTTCTGGCAGTACCTGGACAAGAGGGTCACCGAGCAACGTATCGAGCGCGGCCGGCAGATGCTGACGGAGCACGCCGATCTGCTCGAAGCCACCGCGCGGCGCCACGGCGTCCAGCCGCGCTTCATCGTCGCGTTCTGGGCGCTGGAAAGCAACTTCGGCGACTATACCGGCAACGATCCGGCGGTCGCGGCCATCGCCACCCTGGCCTACGACAAGCGCCGCAGCAGCTTCTTCCGCGAGCAGCTTCTGGCACTGCTCGAGGAGATGGACGACGGCGACATCCCGCTCCACGCAACCGGTTCGTGGGCCGGCGCCCTCGGTCAGACCCAGTTCATCCCGACCACCTATCGGCGCTACGCGGTCGACGCCGACGGCGATGGGCGCAGGGATCTCTGGGGCAGCCTCGCCGATGTTTTCGCCTCGACGGCCAACTATCTCGCCGCCGCCGGCTGGGACGACCGTCGCACGTGGGGTCGCGAGGTTAGCCTGCCGGCGAAGTTCGATCTGACCCTGTCCGGTCTCGAGACGGAGAAGCCGCTGGCGGAGTGGCAGCGTCTCGGCGTCCGCGGCGCCGACGGGCAAGACCTCCCGGCCGTCGATTTGACCGCCTCGCTGATCCTGCCGGGCGGGCTCGCCGGCGGCCCGGCGCTGCTCGTCTATCCGAACTTCCGCACGATCATGGCCTGGAACCGGTCGATCCTCTACGCCGTGGCCGTCGGTCATCTTTCCGATCGCCTGGCCGGCGGCGACGCCTTCCGAACGCCGCCGCCGGAAAACGAAGTCGCGCTGTCGCGCGCGGATCTGATCGAGATTCAGAGCCGCCTCGGTCGACTCGGCTTCGACATCGGTGAAGCGGACGGCATCGTCGGCCCGCAAACCCGCCGTGCAATCATGAATTTCCAGCAGGAAGCACGGCTGCCGGCGGATGGGTATCCCGGCGTCGCCCTGCTGGATACGATCCGCCGGGTTTCGGCAGAGTAGGGAGCGGCGAGGATGTTTGTGTCGGATCTCAGGGCCGGCGATGGTTGCGGTCGATCCCATCGAGGCGCGGTCGCCGGTGCGCTGGTCGCTCTGGCCGCGCTCGCCGGCTGCAGCGGCGCCGATCCCGAAACGCCACCGGCGAGCCTCGCTGCAGCCGAAACCTTCCAGCCCGGCGCCACGGCCGTCCCGAGCTTCAAGATCGGCAAGCCGTACACGATCAATGGCGTCTGGTACCGTCCGGCGGTCGACTGGGACTACGTGGAGGAAGGCGTGGCCTCGTGGTACGGCTCCGCGTTCCACGGCCGCACCACTGCCAATGGCGAGCGGTTCGACATGTACGACCTGTCGGCGGCGCACAGAACCTTGCCGCTGCCGAGCATCGTCCAGGTGACCAATCTGGAGAACGGCCGCAGCCTCAGGCTGCGGGTCAACGATCGAGGCCCGTTCGCGCGCAGCCGCATCATCGACGTGTCGAAGACCGCGGCCAAGGCGCTCGGGTTCTTCGACCAGGGCACCGCCCGGGTTCGGGTTCAACTCGTGGCCGACGAGAGCATGCGTCTCGCCGGGCTGAGCCCGCAGCCGGCCCAGACGGTCGCAATGGCTCCGGTCGCGGCAACAACGGCGCCCGTGGCCGTGCCCGTTGCGACAGCGGTCGCGATGCAGCCCGCCGCGGCATCCATGCCCGCTGCCGCACGCGCCGACGCAGCCGAAGCCGGCCGCCAGCCTCCGGCCTACCGGACCTACTCATCCCGATCCTTCATCCAGGCGGGCGCCTTCGCCGACGGCGGCAACGCGTCACGCGCCGGCATGCAGTTGGCTCACCTCGCTCCCGTCGTTATCACCTACGGCGCTCTGGAGGGGCCGAACTATTATCGCGTCCGCCTTGGGCCGCTGGCCTCGGCGGACGAGGCCGACAGGGTCCTCGCCGAGGTCATCCGCGCCGGCTATCCGGGATCGCGGGTGGTCGTGGAGTAGGTCCGAACGGTCCGAACGGACGTTGCCGGATCGTCCTTGAGACACAACATCGAGCGCCAACTGCTGAGGAAAAATGACCTTAAGCTTGAAGAGACAGTGCCAACTTTTTGTTTTCGCGGCGTTAATTGCAACGACTCTCACGTTGCCGGCGCTCGCCTTCGAAACGCCGGCACGCGAGGCGATCCTGATCGACGCCGAGACGGGGACGGTCCTTTTCGAGAAGAACGCCAATGTGCCGATGCCGCCGGCGTCGATGAGCAAGATGATGGCGCTCTACGTCCTGTTCGATCGGATCAAGTCGGGGCGCCTGTCGCTCAACGACACCATGACGGTCAGCAAGAACGCCTGGGAGAAGGGCGGCGCGGCGAGCGGCGGATCGACCATGTTCCTCAATCCGAACGAGCAGGTGCGCGTCGAGGACCTGGTCCGCGGCATCATTATCCAGTCGGGGAACGACGCGTCGATCGTGGTGGCGGAAGGCATCAGCGGAACGGAAGAAGCGTTCGTCCAGGAAATGACGAAGGCGGCGAAGAACATCGGCCTGCGCGACTCGACATTCAGGAACGCGACGGGCCTGCCCGATTCCGACCATCGGATGTCGGCGCGAGACCTGGCGACCTTGGCCTACCACATGATCAACGACTTTCCGGAGTTCTACCACTTCTACTCCGAGAAGGAGTTCCAGCATAACGGCATTCGCCAAGGCAATCGCAACCCGCTGTTGTACAAGAGCATCGGGGTCGACGGGTTGAAAACCGGGCATACCGAGAACGCCGGGTTCTGCCTTGTGGCGTCGGCGAAGCAGGGGGAGCGGCGGCTGATTCTGGTCGTTGGCGGATTGTCGTCGATGCAGGAGCGCAGCGACGAGAGCGAGCGCATTCTCTCCTGGGGCTTCCGCCAGTTCGACAACTACACCCTGTTCAAGCCGGGCGAGACGGTGACCTCGGCCGATGTCTGGCTGGGTCAGCAGGAGACGGTGCCGCTGGTCAGCGCCGACGGCGTGACGGTGACCTTGCCGCGCAACGTTCGCCAGGACATGAAGGTCACGGCCAACTTCGACGGACCGATCCCGGCGCCGATCCGCAAGGGCGACCGGCTGGCGGTGCTCAGCGTCTCCGCGCCCGATGTCGAGACGGTTCAGGTGCCCCTGGTCGCCGGCGCCTCCGTCGAGCGTCTCGGCATGTTCGGCCGCCTCGGCGTTGCGCTGGCGCATCTCGCCGGCGTCTCGACCCACTGACGCCGCACCGTCTCGAGGTGGATCCGCCGAGCGAACGCCCCGGCAGGGGCCGCTTCATCACCCTCGAAGGCGGCGAGGGCGCCGGCAAATCGACGCAGGTGCATATCCTCGCCGGCGCCCTGCGGCGGCGCGGGCTGTCGGTCGTGACCACCCGGGAGCCGGGCGGCGCCCCGGCGGCGGAGGAGATCCGCGCGCTTCTGGTCGGCGGCGCGGTCCATCGCTGGTCGGCGATGACGGAGACGCTGCTGCATTACGCGGCGCGGCGCGAACACCTGGACGCGACGATCCTGCCGATGTTGGCCGCCGGCGCCTGGGTGATCTGCGATCGCTTCGCCGACTCGACCACGGCCTACCAGGGCTACGGCCACGGCCTCGGTCGCGACGCTGTCCGCGCCCTCCACGACCTCGTTGTCGGCGCGATCCGGCCCGATCTCACCCTGATCCTTGACATTCCGGTGGAGGAGGGGCTGGCCAGGGCCTGCCGCCGGGCGAGCGACAGGGTCGGCGCCGCCGGATCCGAGGACCGCTACGAGCGGATGGATCGGGCTTTCCACGAGCGGGTCCGCCACGGGTTCCTCGCCATCGCCGAGGGTGAACCGGAACGCTGCATCGTGGTCGACGCGAACCGGCCGCCCGATCGGGTCGCCGCCGAGTTGGAGCGATGCGTTCTCGCCCGACTGACGCGAGACGCGCCGTGAGCGCGCGGGACGCGGCCGCCGCCGTGACGGCGCCGACGCCGTCGCCGCGGGCCAATCCCGAACTTCTCGGCCACGAAGGGGGAGAGCAGGCGCTCCTCGCCGCGGCGCGCGGCGGTCGTCTTGCCCATGCCTGGCTGATCACCGGCCCGGCGGGTATCGGCAAGGCAACGCTGGCGTTTCGCTTCGCCCGTTATATTCTCGCTCGCGAAAGTCCCGGCCGGCAGGGCTCGCTTCTGTCGGCGCAGAGCGGGGAGCAGGCTGCGCCCGGCGACCTGCCGGGCTCGGCAGCAGGCCTTTTCGTCGCGCCGGATCATCCCGCCTTTCGCCGGGTCGCCAGCGGCGGCCATGCCGATCTGCTCACCGTCGAGCGGGGCTTCGACGAACGGCGCGACCGTTTGCGCCGGGAGATCGTGGTCGATGACGTTCGCTCCATCGGCGCCTTTCTCGGGCAGACGCCGGCGGAGGGCGGCTGGCGGATCGTTGTCGTCGACAGCGCCGACGCGCTCAACCGCAACGCCGCCAACGCCCTGCTGAAGGTCCTTGAGGAACCGCCGGACAAGGCGCTCCTGCTTCTGATCAGCGACACGCCCGGCAGCCTTCTGCCCACGATCCGCTCCCGCTGCCGGCGGTTGGCGCTGCAGCCGCTGGCGATGGACATCGTCACCACACTTCTCGCGCGCTATCAGCCGCAACTGGAGGAGGCGGAACGCACCGCCGTTGCCGAAATCGCCGACGGCAGCATCGGCCGGGCGCTGGCTCTGGCCGGGGCCGGCGCGGCCCACCTCCACCGGGATATCGGCCGGGTTTTCCTGTCGCTTCCGGCCCTCGATGTCGCCGCGCTCCATCGCCTCTGCGACGATGTCCTGAAGCAGAAGGACGAGGGTTTCGCGGTGCTTGCCGGCCTCATCCGCTGGTGGCTGGCGGGCCTTGCCCGCCACGCCGCAGCCGGCTCGGCGGGACGCACGGGCGCCGAGGAAGCGGGGGCGCGGGCCGGTCTCGACGCCCTGGCCGGGGCGGCGCCGCTTGATTGCTGGCTTCAGGTATGGGAAAAAACCGAGCGCCTTCTTGCTGTCGTCGACAGCGCCAATCTCGATCGCAAGCAGGTACTGCTCAGCATTTTTCTCGATATCGCGGCAACGATGCGCCGCTGATTCCGCCATGTCGATCGCAGGGCGGCTGCATTAGACAACGACCGGGGAATTTCAGGCATGGCCGATGGCGCCGCCTTTTACGTCACGACGCCCATCTACTACGTCAACGATGTGCCGCACATCGGCCACATGTACACCACCCTTGCCTGTGACGTCCTGGCCCGGTTCAAGCGTCTCGACGGCTACCGCGTCAAGTTCCTGACCGGAACCGACGAACACGGACAGAAGGTGGAGAAGGCGGCGGCTGCGGCCGGACTTGCGCCCAAGGCGTTCACCGATCGGGTCTCGGCCAATTTCCGCGACCTCGCCGCGCGGATGAACTTCTCCAATGACGACTTCATTCGGACCACCGAGCCGCGTCATCTCGCCGCCTGCCAGGCGCTGTGGCAACGCCTGATCGCTCGCGGTGAAATCTATCTTGGCAGCTACGCCGGCTGGTACGCCGTGCGCGACGAGGCGTTCTACGCCGAGAGCGAGTTGACCCGCGCCGCCGACGGAAGTCGGCTCGCTCCCTCCGGCGCGGCGGTCGAGTGGGTCGAGGAGCCCAGCTACTTCTTCCGCCTTTCCGCATGGCAGGACCGCCTGCTGGCCTTCTACGAAGAGCACCCCGACTTCATCGCTCCGGAAACCCGGCGCAACGAGGTCGTCAGCTTCGTCCGCGGCGGCCTGCAGGATCTGTCGATATCGCGGACCACCTTCCGCTGGGGCGTTCCGGTGCCCGGCGACGACGCCCACATCATGTACGTCTGGCTCGACGCGTTGACGAACTACATCACCGCCGTCGGCTTCCCCGATGTCGACGGCGACGACTACCAGGCCTTCTGGCCGGCCGACCTGCACATGGTCGGCAAGGACATCCTCCGCTTCCACGCCGTCTACTGGCCGGCGTTCCTGATGGCCGCCGAGTTGGAGCCGCCGCGGCGGGTTTTTGCCCACGGCTGGTGGACAAACGAAGGCCAGAAGATCTCGAAGTCGCTCGGCAACGTCATCGATCCGCTGACGCTGGTCGAAACCTACGGGCTGGACGCCGTGCGCTATTTCATGCTGCGCGAGGTGCCGTTCGGCGCCGACGGCGACTTCTCGCATCGCGCCATCGTCGGTCGGATGAACGGCGATCTCGCCAACGACTTCGGCAACCTGTGTCAGCGGGTGCTGTCGATGATCGCCCGCAACTGCGCCGGCGCCCTGCCACAGCCGGGTCCTTACAACGGCGAAGACGAGACGCTTCTGGCGGCCGCCTACGGCCTGATCGAGCAGGTGCGGGCGAGCGTCGGCAACCAGGCTTTTCACGCCGCGCTCACCCAGATCTGGAGCGTCGTCGCCGACGCCAACGGCTATGTCGATCGCCAGGCGCCGTGGGCCTTGCGCAAGAGCGATCCGGGGCGGATGAACACGGTCCTCTACGTTCTCGCCGAGGTGATCCGTCAGCTCGGCCTGGTCATGCAGCCCTTCACCCCCGACGCGGCCGCGCGGCTGCTCGACCAGCTCGCCGTCGACGCCGGGCAGCGCACCTTTGCTGCGCTGGGACCGGAAGCGGCGCTCGCCCCGGGCGCGGCGCTGCCGCGGCCGGCCGGCATCTTCCCGCGCTTTGTCGAGCCCGCGGAAGCGGGGGCAGAGGCGGGGGCAGGGAACAGGTCGCGCAGCGGGAAGGCGCGCTGACGATGCTGGTCGACAGTCACTGCCACCTGGATTTTCCGGATTTCGAGGATGAGCTCGACGCCGTCGTCGCGCGCGCCGGCGCCGCCGGGGTCGGCACGATGCTGACGATCTCGACACACCTGAGCCGGTTCGAGCGGGTGCGCGCCATAGCCGAGCGGTATGACAACGTCTGGTGCACCGTCGGCGTCCATCCTCACGAGGCCGCCGGCGAAGGCCCGGCGACCAGCGAGGCCCTGATCGATCTGGCCCGCCATCCGAAGGTCGTCGCCTTCGGCGAGACCGGGCTTGACTACTACTATGAGCACAGCCCGCGCGAGGTCCAGGCGCGAAGCTTCCGGACGCACATCGCCGCCGCCCGCGCCACCCGTCTGCCGGTGATCGTGCATACCCGCAACGCCGATGAAGAGACCGCGCGCCTGCTCGCCGAGGAGCACGCGGCGGGCGCCTTCGGCGGCGTCATCCACTGCTTCAGCTCGACGCCGGCCATGGCCGAAAAGGCGATTGCACTCGGTCTCTACATTTCCTTCTCAGGCATCGTCACCTTCAAGAAGGCCGACGCCTTGCGCGCCGTCGCGCAAAGCGTTCCGCTTGAGCGGCTGCTGGTCGAGACCGACGCGCCCTACCTGGCGCCGGTTCCCAACCGCGGCAAGCGCAATGAGCCGGCGTTCGTCGTCCACACCGCGGCCGAGGTGGCACGGGTGCGGGGCGTGCGTGCGGACGCACTGG
>JAEULH010000112.1 GCA_016793925.1 Rhodospirillales bacterium
TCCGCCGCCGCGTCGCCTGCAAGCGCGTCCAACTCGACCACCGTGAGCAATCCTCGTTCCGCGAAAGCGCGCGCCCTGTCGGCCTGCTCGGTCTCGTTGAGGGAAGCGAACGGCGCCACGACCGCCCGCGCCTTTGCCTGCAGGACACTGACGAGCGTATTGTAGCCGGCTTGCGACACTGAGAGAACGCCGTTCCGTAGCAGCACCGGCACGTCATCGCGCCAGCGCTCGACGACGACGCCCGGAGCCTGATGCCAGCGCAGATCGGCGGCGATGTCGGCCGGCAGGTTCGGACCGCAGATCAGCCGCCAGACATGACTGCCTAGGCGGCTTCGGGGGCGCGCGGCGAGGGCTGCGCGCAGCAGCGGCTCTCCGACGGCGCCGCCGCCGACCGTGACGATGACCTCGTCGCGGCCGGTGACGTCATCGTGCGGCCGCAGCGTCGGCGCCTGGCCGTCGGCGACATAGCCGGTGTAGACGAGGCGTTCGGCGACGGCGGCGACCTCGGGCAGGCTCTGGTCCAGGCGGACGATTGCCGGATCGGCGTGGACAAGGATCCGATCGAACCAGGCCGCTGCCAGGCGCACCATTTCATCGGCGCGCCGTGCCGATTTGCGCACCAGAATGTCGCGTACGGAGCAGACGATCCAGGGTCGAGGCGTCGCCGCGCGGGCCGCTTGCAGAAGCGGCAAGAGTTCGAAAGAAAACTGCCGGCGACCGAACGGGAACATCTCGATGAGCAGGACATCGGGCTGCAAAGCGGCGAATTCCGCGAGAAGCCGGGCCCGGCGCCGATCGCGCCAGGCGTCGTCGACGGGGCGAGCGTGTTCGTCGACCAGGGCCGAAAACCCGGCGTCGGCGGCCCGCGCCGGCGGCAGGGCGATGCGCCCGCATCCGGCAAAGCCGATCTCTTCGACCGGCGTCCCGCCGAGCACCACCGAAACCGACAGGCCGGCGCCGCTCATCGCCTCGGCAAGGATCGCGGCGCGCTTGAGATGACCGATACCGAGGAGATGTTGGACGTAGAACATCACGTGCCGGCTCATGGTCGGGACGCCTCCAGCAATGCCAAGAGGTGGGCGCGAAGACGCGCCGCCGCTGCCGAGAGGCCGTGATGGCGCATCGCCTTCCGACGCGCCGCCTTGGCCATTTCCGTTCGGCGAGACGGATCGACGAGAAGCCGACGGATTGCCGCGGCCAAGGCCTGGGGTTCGCCGACGGGAGCGAGAAGCCCGCTCTTGCCGTGGGCGACGATATCGGGGACGCCGCCCGTGCGCCCGGCGACCACCGGCAGACCACCGGCCTGCGCCTCCAGCATGGCCATGCCGTAAGCCTCGCCGATGGCGGGCCAGACGAAGAGGTCGGCCGCGGCGAAGGCGCCGGCGAGCTTTGCACCCTCGCACAAGCCGAGGCCGATGACCCGGCGGCGGCCGAGCGCCGCCAATGCCGCGTTGACCGCCGATCGCGCCGGTCCGTCGCCCACAACCAGGAGCCGCCACGGCAGGTCGCGGAGGCGGACAAGGGCGCGGGCGAGGCACCGGTACGAGGCGAGCTTGTCGCCCGTGCGCATCATCGCGACGCAGAGCAGGAGCGGCGTGGCCGCCTCGGCGAAAGCATGGCGGCGGGCGAGCAGGGCGCGGGCGCGGCGCCGGCCGGCCGACCTTCCCATGGTCCGCTCAACCTGTTCGCTGAAGGGGTTGAGCGGGACGAGGCGGGCCGGATCGACAAGGATCGACCGGACCTCGGCCGCGTCCGCCCGATTGAGGTTGAAGACGAGATCGGCCGCGGCGATGGCGGCGCCGGCGCCGGCGTGTCCGACAGCCCACGGGCCGCCGTTCTGCTTGGGCGCAAACGAGGCCTCGGCGACGACGTAGGGGATGCTCAGCGCGCCGCTGACGGCCGGACCGAGCCAGTCCGGCGCCTTGTGATAGAGATGGTAGGTGAACCACAGGTCGGGTCGCTGGCTTCTCGCGCGCCGCTCGTAGCGTCGGATCAGCATCTCGGCGAGCCGTCCGCCGAACGCCGCCGCGCGGCTCTGGCATTCGCTGTCGCCGGTTCCATCGTAGCTGGAGAAGCGGCTGGCCGTTTCGACGGTGAATCCTCCTCGGACGAGCGCAGCCTGGAGAAGCCGAGCCATCCGTCGATCGCCCGACGGTCGCGGATCGCAGGTCGGCTTCATCGGTGCGTAGAACGCGATGCGCATCAGACGGGCGTTCCCTCGAGGCCGAACAACGCGGCGAGCTGCTCGATCCCCGGGGCCATGGCGAATGTCGTGCTGACCCGGCTCAGGCCGGCTTGACCGAGACGCGCCCGCAAGGCGGGATCGCGGATGAGGCGCGCGAGCGCCGCGGCCAATGGCTGCGGTTCGCCGGGCGGCACCAGCAGCCCCGTGCGGTCGTGCTCGATCAGCTCGGGGATTGCGGAGACGCGGGTCGACAGGCACGCCAGGCCCTGGCTCTGCGCTTCGAGCAGGACGTTGGGAAGGCCGTCGCGGTCGCCGTCGCGGGCAACGCGGGCGGCAAGGACAAAGAGATCGGACCTGCGGAGCGCGGCGAGGACGTCGCCTTGCGGCAGCGCGCCGAGCCAGTCGATCCGCGACGCCAGGCCGACCGATGCAGCGAGCTGCTTCAACGCTGCCAGCCGCTCGCCCGCACCAATGTGGACGAGCCGCCAGTGCAGGTCGCCGGGGAGCTGTCGCAAGGCCTCGATCAGAATGTCGTAGCCCTTCTTTTCCACCGCCCGGCCGACCGAAAGCAGACGGACCGGGTCGCGCGGATCGTCCCCGTTTCGCGCCGGCGGGCGAGGACCGTCCGGCGTCGGGGCTGCGGGCTGGAAGCGAGCGAGATCGATACCGTGGTAGATCAGTCGAACGCGGCCGGCGTCCGCCGCCAGCGCCGCGAGATGCTGCGCGTTGATGCGGCTGCAGCTCGCCAGCCAGCGACAATCCCCCAGCTTTTCGCGCGCCTCCCAGTCGGGGATGGTCCAGACGTCCTTCGCGTGCGCCGAGACGCTCCAGGGCAGGCCCAGCATCGTCGCCGCATAGCGGGTGACAGAGGCGGGGGTGTGGAGGAAATGGGCATGAAGGTGGCCGACGTCGGCGGGAAGCTCGGCCGCGAGCACCGCCGCCTGGCCGAACCGACGGGCCCGGTTTGCCGTCGGTTGGCGGCGGAGGTCGCGTCGCCACGTCGCCAGCGCCGCCGCATAGCCGGCCAGCCGCCGCACCGTCCGCCACGCGCGCAAGACCCGAAGCGGTTCCTCGTACAGGTACTCGGGAAGATAGACGACCGGTGCGACGATCTCGCGGTGAACCGGATGGACCGTATGGTCGGTCGGTCGGCGCAGCGAGAACAGGCGGATATCGAGGCCGCGACGCTCCAGCGCCCTGATCTCCTGGGCGATGAATGTCTCCGACAGGCGCGGATAGCCCTTCAGCACGAACGCGACCGCCGTCGGCACGCCGGCTATCCGCGACGGCCGCCGAAAGCCACGCGCGCGGCGGAGGGCGGTTCGAGGAGGATCGCGTCGACCATCTCCTCGATAACGCTCAGGCCGTCGAGGAGCGCCGGCAGCCGCACCGTCGACGGCTTCGGCTGGTCCGGCAGACGAGCGAGGCGCGCCGCCATCGTCTCCGCCGGCCGGTCGCGATCCGCAATCAGCATCGATACCAGGCCCAGAGCTTCGGCTTGCGACGCGCGCAGCAACTGCTCCATCCTCGGCGTCGTCCGCGGGACGATCAGCGCCGGCTTGTCGAAAGACAGGATCTCGCAGAAGGTGTTGTAGCCGCCCATCGCGACGATACCCGCGGCGTTGGCCATCAGGTTCTCGACCGCCGCGTCGAAGGTGATGGCGAAGACGTTTTTCAGCCGCTCGACCCTGGCGAGGAACCCCGCCTGCAGCGTCGATCGCATGAACGGGCCGAGCACCAGCAGCGCCGGGTAGGGCAACTCTGGAGCAATTTCGTAGGCCCGCAGAACCCAGTCGACAATCAAGGCGCCGTCGCCGCCGCCTCCGGTCGTGACGAGCAGGTAGGGCTGGTCGGCGATCGGCGCGGGCAAAGGCTGGGCAAGACCGGTCGGCGACGGCGTGCGTCGGAGGTAGCCGGTGTAGCTGATCTTCGCGGCCGTATCGGGCGAAAGCTCGATGGCGGAGAGCGGTTCGCAGATCTGGGGCAGGCCGTAGATCCAGATGTCGTCGTAGACGTCGCTCAGCGCGGGCACCGCCCGCTTGCGCCGCCACTCGATCGCCAGTCGCTTCGGCTCGTCCATGACGTCGCGCAGGCCGAGGACCAGCCGCGCGCCCCGCGCCTTGAGCAGGCCGAGGGTGTCGCGAACCTCGCCGCGCAGTCCCCAGGGTTCCTTGTCGACGAGGAACAGGTCCGGCGCGAAGGCCTCGGCCGTATGGCGGATGATCGAGGCCCGCAAGGCGAGGACCTCGTCGATCCCGATTTCCAGGTTGAGCGACGTGTAATCGCCGCGACGCAGCTTGATGACGCCCGGGATGCGGACGAAATCGACCCGGCTGCGGAAGCTGAAACTGCCGATGATGGGCGATCCGGAGAGGATGAGGACCGATATGTCGGCGCGGCGGCCGACGAGAGCGTGGGCGATCGTTCGGCAGCGGCGGAGGTGGCCAAGGCCGAAGGAGTCGTGGCTGTATATCAGGAGACGGTATTGACGCCCGCGCCGGTTCATCGCTTTCCCTTGCACCGCCGTTTCCGAGCGACGGGATCGGGCCCAGGCAAGCCGAGCCGACGCGCAGGGCGTCGCGCTTGTCGCCGCCGGCGCGGACTTTACCTGCCCCGGGTTGTTCGGCAAAGCCGCGATTGCGGTCCTCGCGGAGGCCGCGTGATTTCGCGAAAGTCAGCCGCTAGTATGGCCTCCGGGCCGACGGCAAGATCGCGG
>JAEULH010000019.1 GCA_016793925.1 Rhodospirillales bacterium
GAAGCCGAGGAGCGGCAGGAGAAGGATGACGACGACCCAGATCGCCTTCTTCATCATCGACTCGTTGCTTTGCACGACGTTGATGATCGCCCAGACATCGAGCACGAGCACGATCAGCCCGAACAGGCCCTGAACCCTCAACCCTTCCATCGCGCGGTCTCCCCAGTTGTTGCGCTCGCGCCGCGGCAACGCCGGCCGCCGCGGGCGTCCAAGATCACAGGAGCAGACGGACCGGTTCCTGTCAATGAAGCGCGATGGCGACGGATGGCGAAGGCCGTGGCCGCGGGGCGGGGGGGCGCTCGGGCGGGCGAGACGACGCCGCTCGCACCGGCACCAGAACTCTGAAATCCGGCCGCGAAAGAAAAGCGTAAGCGAGACCGGCTTATTCAACCGCCCCCTCTGTGCGAATGAGAGTTAACATTGCTCAATATTGCCTAGAGGCAAGGACTTGCGGGAAAATTACGTCTTTTTGAGGGGGCGCGGCTTCCTTCGCACGTGCGAAAGATTGACTTCCTCTGGCTGCGCGTCTAAAGCTTCAAGTCTGCTTTTTCGCGGGTACTATGAAGAACAAGGGGAAATTCCCATGCCTTCCATCGACCGTCCGCTATCCCCTCACTTGCAAGTCTATCGGCCGCAAATCACTTCGGTCCTGTCGATTCTGCACAGGCTCACCGGCGTCGCCCTCACGTTCGGCACGCTTCTGCTGACGTGGTGGCTGGTTGCGGCCGCGTACGGCGCGGAAGAGTTTGGGTATGCACAAGCCTTCCTGGGATCCTGGTTTGGCCAGCTCATCCTGTGGGCCTTCACCTTCGCGGTGTTCTATCACCTCGCGAACGGGATCCGACACCTGCTGTGGGACTTCGGCTGGGGCTTCGAGATCGAGCAGGTCCGCTTGACCGGCATTATCGTCGTTGCCTTCGCCGCCGGCGCGACGCTGGTGACCCTGATCGCCGCATATGCGGTTGGAGGTGCGTAATGGAAATGCGCTCGTCGCTCGGCCGCGTCCGCGGTCTCGGTTCGGCAAAAGAGGGCGTGGGACACTGGTGGGCCCAGCGCTTCACCGCCATTGCGCTCGTGCCGCTGTCGATCTGGTTCGTCTTCGCGGCGATTTCCCTGATCGGCGTCGACTACGCGACGTTTCGCGCCTGGCTTGCGATCTTCGGCAACGCCCTGGCGATGACCGTGCTGGTCGGAACGCTGTTCTACCACGCCTATCTCGGCATGCAGGTGGTCATCGAGGACTATGTCCACCACGAGCCGGCGCGGGTGATCGCGCTGCTCGCCTCGCGCTTCATCATCTTCGTGTTGGCGGTTTCCTGCATCCTCGCCATCGCTCTCGTCGCCATGGGGAGATAGGAGACCATGTCCACGACCTATCCGATCACCGACCACGCGTATGACGTCATCGTCGTCGGCGCCGGCGGCGCGGGTCTGCGCGCCACCCTCGGCATGGCCGCCGCCGGCCTCAAAACCGCGTGCATCACCAAAGTCTTCCCCACCCGCAGCCACACGGTCGCGGCCCAGGGCGGCATCGGCGCCGCGCTCGGCAACATGGCCGAGGATTCGTGGCAGTGGCATATGTACGACACGGTGAAAGGCTCCGACTGGCTCGGCGACCAGGACGCCATCGAGTACATGTGCCGCGCCGCCGTTCCCGCCGTCCATGAACTGGAGCACTTCGGCGTCCCGTTCTCGCGAACCAAGGACGGACGGATCTACCAGCGGCCTTTCGGCGGCCACATGCGCAACTACGGCGAGGCCCCGGTGCAGCGCGCCTGCGCCGCCGCCGACCGGACCGGGCATGCGATCCTGCACACGCTCTATCAGCAATCGCTCAAGCACAATGCCGAGTTCTTCGTCGAGTACTTCGCGATCGACCTGATCATGGACGACGAAGGCGCCTGCCGCGGGGTCATTGCCTGGAACCTCGACGATGGCACCATCCACCGTTTCCAGGGGCACACCACGGTGTTCGCCACGGGCGGCTACGGCCGTGCCTATTTCTCCTGCACATCGGCGCACACCTGCACCGGCGACGGCAACGCCATGGCGGCGCGGGCCGGGCTGCCGCTTCAGGACCACGAATTCATCCAGTTCCACCCCACCGGGATCTACGGCTCCGGCTGCCTGATTACCGAAGGTGCGCGCGGGGAAGGGGGCTACCTGACCAATTCCGAAGGCGAGCGGTTCATGGAGCGCTACGCCCCGACCGCCAAGGACTTGGCCTCGCGCGATGTCGTCAGCCGGTCGATGACCGTCGAGATTCGCGAGGGACGCGGCGTCGGCGCGGAAAACGACCACATCATGCTGCATCTCGAGCATCTCGGTGCCGAGATTCTCCTCGCCCGGCTTCCCGGCATCACCGAGACGGCGAAGATCTTCGCCGGCGTCGACGCGACCCGCGAGCCGATCCCGGTGCTGCCGACGGTGCACTACAACATGGGCGGCATTCCCACCAACCACCACGGCGAGGCGCTGCGCCCGACTGCCGACGATCCGGACGCGGTCTGCCGCGGGTTGATGGCGGTCGGCGAATGCGGCTGCGCCTCGGTCCACGGCGCCAACCGGCTCGGGACCAACTCGCTGCTCGACATCGTCGTCTTCGGCCGCGCCGCGGCGCTGCGGGCCGCGGAGAAGATCAAGCCCGGCTCGTCCCATCCGCCGCTCCCCAAGGACAGCGCGGACCTGGCGCTGTCGCGCCTGGATCGGCTGCGCAACGCCAACGGCAGCCAGCCGACCGCCGAGATCCGGATGAAGATGCAAAAGACCATGCAGAGCAACGCGGCGGTCTTCCGCAACCAGGATGTTCTGGCCGAGGGTTGCAGGCAGATCGACGAGGTTTGGGATACGCTCGGCGACATTCGGCTCAGCGATCGCTCGCTCATCTGGAATTCGGACCTGGTCGAGGCCTTCGAGCTCGAAAACCTGATGATCTGTGCCAAGGCATCGCTGTATTCGGCGGAGGCCCGCAAGGAAAGCCGCGGCGCCCATGCCCGCGAGGACTTTGCCGAGCGCGATGATGTCAACTGGATGAAGCATTCCCTGGCCTGCGTCGACGACGCCGGCAAGGTGACGCTGACGTACCGGCCGGTGCACACCTACACGCTGACCAACGAAGCCAAGTACATCGAGCCGCAAAAGCGCGTCTACTAAGCGCTGCGAAGAAGGACACCCCGACCATGGTCGAATTCAACCTGCCGCCCAATTCGAGGATCAAGGAAGGCAAGACCTATCCGGCGCCGGCTGGCGCGAAAAGGGTCAGGCGCTTCAAGATCTATCGCTACGATCCCGAAAGCGGCGAAAACCCGCGGGTCGATACCTACGACATCGACCTCGACGCCTGCGGACCGATGGTCCTCGACGCCCTGATCAAGATCAAGAACGAGGTCGACCAGACACTGACCTTCCGCCGGTCGTGCCGCGAGGGCGTCTGCGGCAGCTGCGCCTTCAACATCGACGGCACGAACACGCTCGCCTGCATCAAGGCGATCGAGGACATCAAGGGCGACGTCAAGATCTACCCGCTGCCGCACCTGCCCGTCGTCAAGGATCTGGTCCCCGACCTGTCGGTGCCCTACGCGCAGTACCGGTTGATCCAGCCGTGGCTGCAGGCCGAGACGCCGCCGCCGGCGGGCGAGCGGCTGCAGAGCCCGGAGGAGCGGGAGCGGCTCGACGGATTGTGGGAATGCATCCTGTGCTTCTGCTGCCAGACGAGCTGTCCAAGCTACTGGTGGAACGGCGATCGCTACCTCGGGCCGGCAATCCTGCTCCAGGCGTATCGCTGGATCGCCGACACCCGCGACGAGGCGACCGGCGACCGGCTGGACCAGCTCAACGACCCCTACAGGGTGTTCCGCTGCCACACCATCATGAACTGCACCAGCACCTGCCCGAAACACCTCAATCCGGGCAAGGCCATCGCCGAAATCAAGGGTCTGCTGGCGAAGAGGACCTTCTGAGACTTCTACCAACGCGCAGGGGACCATAAGAAGGAAGGCCGCCGGGATCCGGTCCCGACGGCCTTTCTCTTTGCACCGCCGCCGCGTCGTTCGTCGCAGACGGCCTCAGGCCCGCGGGGCTCAGAGGCTGCCCATGTCGCCTATGGGGAACCGCGCCTCGATCCGGGCTGCGAGCTGGTCGCGCACCTGACGGTAGGCCGAAAGCCGCGCCTCCCGGCTGCCTTCGACGAGCGTCGGGTCGAAGGTGTTCCAGAAGACCACGTCGCAGGCCATCATGCGCGTCAACTCGACGGCCTGATGGTGCGCCTCCGGCGACAGCGAAATGATCAGGTCGAAGGATTCGTCCTCCAGGTCGGGGAACGTCCTCGGCGCATGACGGGAGATGTCGATGCCGATCTCGTCCATGACCTGGACGGCGAACAAGTCGAGCGTCCCCTCGCGAACACCGATCGATTCGACGTGAACGCGCCGTCCGAGGCGGCTGCGGAGCAGGCCTTCGGCCATGGGCGAGCGCACGGCATTGAACGTGCACGCGAACAGCACTGCGGAAGGAATCTCGCCCACCACCGCCTCAGGCGCGAATGTGGAGGATACAGATCAGGGTGAACAGGCGCCGGGCCGTCGCCATGTCGATGTCCACCTTGTTCGCGAGGCGCCGGCGGAGAACCTCGGCGCCTTCGTTGTGCAGGCCGCGCCGGCCCATGTCGATGGCCTCGATCCTGCTCGGCGGCAGGCTTTTGATCGCGCTGAAGTAGGTGTCGCAGATCAGGAAGTAGTCCTTGACGATCCGGCGCAGGCAGGAAAGCGAGAGGGCGAAACGCGCCAGCGGCTTCTCGGCGATGTCGAACACCTTGAAGACGAGGCGATCTTCGGCGATGCCGAGGCTCAAAACGTAGGGTCCGCTGAAACCGCCGACGGGCGCGAAATGATTATCCTCGATCAGGTCGTAGAGGGCTACGCGGCGCTCGTTCTCGATCTGGGCGCTGAGGCGGATCCGGCTCGCCTCCTCCAGGTTGATGCGCGCGATGCGCTGGCTGTCGCCGCCCGCCTCCGTGGCCCCCGCCGGCGCGGCCACGGCGGCCTAGACGTCGCGCCTGCGATTGAGGCGCAGAGCGACCGAGCGGGCATGGGCGCCGAGACCTTCGGCCTCGGCCAGCGTGACGGCGGCCGGTCCGACGGCGGCCAGGCCGTCGGCGTCGCAGCCGACGAAGGTGGTCCGCTTGAGGAAGTCGAGCACGCCGAGGCCGGACGAGAACCGGGCGCTGCGCCCGGTGGGCAGGACGTGATTGGGGCCGGCAACGTAATCGCCAAGCGCTTCCGGAACGAGCGGGCCGAGGAAAATGGCGCCGGCGTTGCGCACGCGCTGCGCCAGCGCATCGGGATCGGCGACGGCAAGCTGCAGGTGTTCGGGCGCAACCCGGTCGATGAGGGCCGGCGCCTGATCGAGATCCTCGACGAGAATGACGCAGCCGTGCGCGTTCCAGCTTGCAGCGGCCGTCTCGCGGCGGGCGAGGGTCGAAAGGTGGTCCTCGACCGCGACGCAGACGGCCTCGGCGAAGTCCGCGTCGGCGGTGATCAGGATCGACTGGGCCGCGGCGTCGTGCTCAGCCTGGGCAAGCAGGTCGACGGCGATCCACGATGGATCGTTGTCCGCGTCGGCGACGATAAGGACCTCGGACGGCCCGGCGATCATGTCGATGCCGACCTGGCCGAAGACCTGCCGCTTGGCTTCGGCGACGTAGGCGTTGCCGGGTCCGACGATCATGTCCACCGGCGCGATCGTCGCCGTGCCGTAGGCAAGAGCGGCGATCGCCTGAGCCCCGCCGACCCGATAGATCTCGTCGACCCCGGCAAGGCGAGCCGCGGCGAGAACGAGCGGGTTGAGACGCCCGTTCGGCGCCGGCACCGTGATGACCAGCCGCTCGACCCCGGCGACCCGGGCCGGGAGCGCGTTCATCAGCACGGACGACGGATAGGCGGCGCTGCCGCCGGGGACGTAGAGACCGGCGGCGGCGACCGGCGTCCAGCGATAGCCGAGACGCAGGCCGGCGGAGTCCGTTTCGTCGAGGTCGGCCGGCATCTGCCGGGCATGGAACGCGCCGATCCTGGCGGCTGCCAGCTCCAAGGCGGCCATCGCCTCCGCATTGCACGCGGCGATCAGCCGGTCGACCTCCGCCGACGCGATGCGCACGCTCGCGGCGGTCAGTTCGGCGCGGTCGAACCGGCGGGTATAGTCGATGAGGGCTGCGTCGCCGCGGCTGCGGACATCGGCGATGATGGCCGCGACGTCGGCGGCGACATCCGGCTCGTGCTCGCGCTTCGCCGCCAGCATCGCTGAGAACCGCCGCTCGAAGTCGGCCGCGGCGCGCTCAAGCCGCCACGGCATCCAGCGCCTCCCGAAATCTGCCGATCCAGCCGCTGATCTCGCGCTGCCGGGTTTTCCACGCCGTCCTGTTGACGGCCAGGCGCGAGCTGATATGGGCGATCGTCTCGACCTCGGTCAGGCCGTTCGCGGCGAGCGTGGCTCCGCTCGACACCAGGTCGACGATGTAGCGGCAAAGGCCGAGCGTCGGCGCCAGCTCCATCGCGCCGTTCAAATGGATGCATTCGGCCTGGACGCCGCGCGCCGCGAAATGACGCCGCGTCGTCATCGGATACTTCGTCGCGATCCGGATATGGCTCCACGTCGCCGGGTCGTCGTCGCCGCTCAGCTCGGCAAGCTCGGCGACCGCCATCCGGCAGTGTCCGACCCCGAGGTCCAGCGGTGCGTAGATCTCCGAGTAGTCGAACTCGGAGAGGACGTCGTTGCCGCAGATCCCGAAGTGGGCGGCGCCGTAGGCGACGAACGTCGCGACGTCGAAACTGCGCACCCGGATGAGGTCGATGGCGTCGATGTTGGTCGCGAAGCGCAGGAGCCTGCTGTCATCGTCCTCGAACGCCGGTTCCGGCTCGATGCCGGCGCTGCGGATCACCGGCATCGCTTCCCTCAGGATCCTGCCCTTGGGCACGGCCAGGATCAGCTTTTCGTTTGCGCGCAAGGCAATGTCCTTTGCCGCTGGTGCTCGTCCCTGGCTAATCGGAATCGAAGCCGCGCGCAAGCGAGCAACCGGCTCTCAGGCCGATGCGCGGCAAACGCGAACCTGTGACCGGCGGAACACAGCGACCGGCCGGGGTGCCCCCAACGGCTTTTCTTCTCCAGCGCTCGCCCTGTAATTTGCCGGTCTGGCACGTGGGACGGCTTCGTCATTATGCTGAGCGTCATCATACCGGTGTTGAACGCGGGCAAAAGTCTGGGCGAAACGCTTGATGCCGTGAGCGAAGCCGGTCGCCATTTTCCGTGCGAGACAATCGTCGTCGATGGCGGCTCGACCGACGACACCGCCCAGATCGCTGCCCGCCACGGAGCCATCCTCATCAACAGCGCCCGCGGTCGCGGCGTCCAGCTCGCTGCCGGCGCCGCCGCGGCCGCCGGCGACTGGTTCTTTTTCCTCCACGCCGACACCCGGCCGCAGGCGGACTGGATCGGCGCCTTCCGGAAATTCATCACCGCCGACAACAACCGCCGCCGCGCCGCCGTTCTCCATTTTCGTCTCGATGACCCCGGCTTCAGCGCGCGCCTTGTCGAGCGGGCGGTGGCGGTGCGCGGCAGCGTTTTCGGCCTGCCGTACGGCGACCAGGGCCTGTTGATCAGCCGCGCGTTCTACGAAGAGATCGGCGGTTACAAGCGCATTCCGCTCATGGAGGACGTCGACATCGTCCGCCGCATCGGCCGGCGACGGTTGCGCGTTCTCGACGCCATCGCCCTCACGTCCGCCGCCCGCTATCGCCGCGACGGTTACCTGATGCGGTCGCTCCGCAACCTGATATGCCTCGGCCTCTACAAGATCGGCGCCTCGCCGCGTTTCATCGCGAACTTCTATGAAGCGCACTGAGGAACGCGGTCCGTCCGCTTCCGCGTCGCTTCAGTTGTGGGTCTCTCGCCGGACCACGTAGCGGCCCATCTCCAGGCCGGAGAACATCTCCTGGACCTGCGGGTGCGTGATCGGCGCGCCGCTGTCGTCGGGCAGCAGGTTCTGTTCCGAAACGTAAGCGATGTAGGTCGCTTCGGCATTCTCGGCGAGGAGGTGGTAGAAAGGCTGATCCTTGCGTGGTCGAACATGTTCGGGGATCGACAGCCACCATTCCTCCGTATTGGCGAAAACCGGATCCACGTCGAAAATGACGCCGCGAAACGGGTACAATCGATGCCGGACTACGTCGCCGATCTGGAATTTCGCCTCTTTGATCTCCATATCCCTTCCTCGCTTGGACAATGTCAGGTAGAGGGGAAAGGGTCGAGATTTCAAGCCCCGTCCCGCGCGGCCATCGCGAGGGACCACGTCGCCGGGAGCGGTGAGCGTGGCGTTGCAGAGGGCGCAACGGTGCGGCGGCGGGTCGGTCCAGAGTGGCGTGTGACGCATGTTGATTGAGGTCATCTTCGATCCGGGCTGCCCTTGGTGCTTCATCGGCAAGCGGCAACTTGAGCGTGCGCTTGACCTCCGCCCGGCGCTGGATGCGACCGTTCGCTGGTGGCCGTTTCTTCTAAACCCGGACATGCCCCCCGAGGGGATCGAGCGCGGCACCTACCTGATGCGCAAGTTCGGCAGCCAGGCGCGGATCAGCCGCGTCTTCGGCGCGATCGCCGATTTCGCCGACTCGGTCGGCATAGCGTTCTCCTTCGACCAGATCCAGCGCACGCCCAATACCCTTCACGCGCACCGTCTGGTTCGTTATGCCGAGGTCCACGGCCTCGCCGCGGCGGCGGTCGAGTCGCTGTTCACCAGCCACTTCGTCTCCGGCCGCGACATCGGCGAGATCGAGGAACTGGTCCGCATCGGCTCTCGGCTCGGCCTGGACGCGATGGCACTGCGCCTCTATCTGGCGAGCGAGCGCGATGTGACCGATGTCTACGCCGCGAACGCTCGCGCCCACCGGCTGGGCATCAACGGCGTTCCGACGTTTGTATTTGCGCGTTCCTATGTCATATCGGGCGCGCAGGAGCCGCAGGTTTTCAGCCGGATGCTCGATGTCGCCCGTGAGCGGGCGGTTGCGGGCTAGGGCCGAGCGGACATTGTTCGTTTGACGGGAAGGCCGATCGGCATGGTGGAAGAGCAGGCTGTTGCTTAGCGCAGGACATGGTTGTGCGGCGCAAACGCGGCTAGGTTCGCTGCGGTCTGCCCGTGTCGGTTCGCCCTGCCGTGGCGCAAAGAGAGGTGAAAAAAAAAAGCTCAACACGGACAAGTGCTGAGACGCGAGATACACGAAAAGAGTCATCAATCGGCCGCTTTTCCAGAGATTAATCGCTTTTGCGCAGCAGTTCTGCCAGCTGTGATCGTGCTTTTCCCGCATGTGGCCAACGCACCGGAGCGGCAAACCAGAGACGCGCAAGGAGGATGCGTGTGTGGCAACCGGTGCTGGTATCTCTTGCGCCATTCCCGCAAAAGGCGCAAAACAATGATGGGCATCACAGCATGAGCGGTGTCGTTTGGGTAAGGTTGCCTCGGGAATGCAAACATTTTGGCGACAGCTATGACTGACACCCTGCTGCGAACCATCTCCGCCTTCTGTGACGCGAGCGCCGACCCGGCGCTGTGGCCTGCTGCACTGGCGCAACTAGCCGAGGCGACGGACGCGGACGCCGCCTTCGTCGCCGAGCATGGCTTCGGCGGCGCGCCGGGCCATATTGCGCAGGCCTCGGGTATCGACGCGGAGCAGCGCGCAACCTATCCGGCGTCGGCGCAAGCCCTGTCGGCCTGGCTGCGGCAGGACGATGTGGCAAAAAGCAAACCGGTTGCCTGGGAGGGCGAGGAGGTCGAAGTCGACGGCACCCCGCTCTCGCGCAGCGCCTTTACCCTCAATTGGCTCCAGGGGCAGGGGCTGCATCACGTGCTGCTTGGCGTGGCTCCCTCGCCCGCCGGCCTGGTCGATCTGGTCGTTGTCGCCCGCAGCCGCCGCCGCGGCCGGTTCCGCGCCGATGCCAAAGCTCGGTTCACGACGCTCATGCCCCACCTTCGGCAACGGTTGGCGGTGGTCGAATCCAGGCGCTCCGCGAAGGGCGCGCAAAGCGCCGCTTTGATCGCTCTGGAGGGCGTCGCCCTCGGCGTCGCCCTGATCCGCGCCGACGGCGGGGTCGTGTTCGCCAACGCTGCCGCCAACGCGGTGATCAACAACGGCGACATCCTGTCGCTCAGCAACGGCGCCCTGTCGCTCGGCCAGCCCGGCCGCCGCGGGCGTTTTCGCGAGCTCTTGACGCGACTGGCGGCGATGGTGCGCGACGGCGAGCAATCCGGGGTTCAGGCCGTTTCAGTGCCGCGGCCGTCGCACCAGCGCCCGGTCAGCCTGCTCGTCTGGCCTCTGCCCTATGCGGCCGAAGCCGGCCCGGACGAACCCGTCGCCATCGTCTTCATCGGCGACCCCGAGCATCCCGGTGAAATCGAGGCGAGGCGGCTGTGCGATCTCTATGGGCTCAGCCGGGCGGAGGCGCGCGTCGCGGCCCTTCTCGCGCAGGGCCATCGGCTCGATGAGACGGCGAAGATCCTGGGAGTCGCCTACGAGACGGTGCGCAAGCACCTCAAGCAGATCTTCAGCAAAACCGGAACCGACCGTCAGGCCGAGCTCGTCCGGATGCTGGTCGGCGGCCCCGCGGCCGTCTCCAGCCCGCCCGGCTGAAGCGGCGTTGTTCGGCCTGGAGGGGCGTGTGGTCGCGTCGGTCGGGAGCGTCTGCACGGACCGGCGATTTCCGGCGCCCCTCCGCAGGGGAGAGGTGTGCTCCGGTCTCGATCGCTCCTGATCCGCCGTGAGCGGGCCGGCGCTCCGAGGTCCGGCGTCGCGCGCCGGATCCGAACCGCCGACCCCGGCAGAAGGCCATGCTCTTGGGCGCGTTCGTCGCGTCGCTGAGCGCGTCCGTGCGGGCGGCGCTTGCCCGGGCCGCCCGTTGCGCCGGGCCGGTCCTCGCGGCCGGGGTGTTTGCCGGCCTTGTCGCGCCGCCCTTGGCCGCGGCGCTGCGACCATCGCTGGCCATCGTCGTCTGGTTACTGTTCACGCTCAGCGCGGTGCGTATCGACTGGCCGGGGGCGGTGCGCGAGCTGCGTCGACCGGTGCGGATCGTCGTCCTGGTCGGGTTGATCATGATCGCTGCGCCGGCGTTGACGGTCGCCGTCGTCCGCGCGCTGGGCGTCGACAGCGACCTCGCCATGGCGCTTGTCCTGATGGCGGCGGCGCCGCCGATCATCTCTTCCCCGGCGCTGGCGCTGCTCCTCGGTCTGGACGCGGCCCTCGCTCTCGTGGTGATGGTC
Source organism: Rhodospirillales bacterium (assembly GCA_016793925.1). GTDB lineage: Bacteria > Pseudomonadota > Alphaproteobacteria > Rhodospirillales > Defluviicoccaceae > JAEULH01. The sequence continues at coordinate 11,294 of JAEULH010000019.1, forward strand.
GCGGCGACGCTGGCCGCGCCGGTGGCGCTCCCGGCCGTCGTCTTCGGTCTGCTCGGCCTGAACCTCGAGATCGACGCCGGCGCGCTGGTGCTGCGTCTCGGCCTGTTTGTCGCGACCGCTCTCGCCTCCGGTCTCGCCCTGCGCGCCGCGGCCGGTCCCGCTCGAATAGCGGCGAACGCCGCCCCCATCGACGGCCTCGCCGTTGTCCTGCTCGTTTTCTTCTCGATCGCGATCATGGACGGGGTCAGCGCGACGGCGTTCGCCAACCCCGGTCAGGTGCTGCGTTACGTCGCCGGCGCGTTCACCGCGAACATCATCTTGCAGGCCGGGGTCGCGGCGTTGTGTGCGGGGCTGGGTCGGCGCCGGGCCCTGACCGTCGGCTTCTCCGCCGGCAACCGCAACATGGCGTTGCTGCTCGCGGTCCTGCCGGCGACGACGGAGCCCAGCGTGCTCTTGTATTTTGCCATAGCGCAGCTCCCCATCTACATCCTTCCCGCAGGCCTGTCGCCCCTTTACCGCCGGCTGCTGAAGGCGGCCTGAGCATTCCGCGGGCGCGGGCCGGCCATTCCGTGCGCCCCTCTGCGGCCGCTCGGGCCAGGGGCTTGCCGCCCTTGCCAGCCCGCCCGTTCCGGTCGATGGTGGCTCGGCGTGGCGAATTTGGCGCCGATCTTGGAGGTCAACGGTTTTGACGTTTTGGGGCAAGGTCTTCGGCGGCATGGCGGGGTTCGCGTTCGGCGGCCCGCTCGGCGCATTGGCCGGCGCCTTCGCTGGCCACGCCATGGACCGGCTGCGCGAGCAGGCCGAGGCACTCGGTCTGAGCAGCAGCCAGGCGGCGCGGCAGACCACCTTCGCCGTCGCCGCCATCATTCTCGGCGCGAAAGTGGCCAAGGCCGACGGTCACGTCAGCCGCGCCGAGGTGGCAGCCTTCAAGCAGGTTTTTCGCATCCCGCCCGAGCAGAAGGCGAACGTCGGGCGGATCTTCAACATGGCCAAGCGCGATGCGCGCGGTTTCGAGCCCCATGCCCGACAGGTCGCGGCACTCTTCCGCGACGAGCCGGCCGTTCTCGAAGAGCTTCTCTCCGGGCTGTTTCACGTCGCCCGCGCCGACGGTCCGCTCCGGCCGGCGCAGCGCACGTTCTTGCGTCAGGTCGCCGACATCTTCGCCATCCGCGCGCCGGCGTTCGAGCGCGTCGAGGCCGGCTTCACGCCGCAGGCCGGTGGCGACCCTTACGCCGTTCTGGGCGTCAGTCCCGGCGCCGGCGACGATGTCGTCAAGGCGGCGTATCGCCGACTGATTCGCGAGAACCACCCCGACACGCTTGTGGCCAAGGGCATGTCGCCGGATTTCGTTCAAGTCGCCAACGCCCGGATGGCGGCGATCAACGCCGCCTACGACGAAATCGAAAAACGCCGCGGGCTGCGATGATCTTCGCCTGCAGCCGTTCCCGCCCACCGCCGCCGCAACGGCGCCGACCATGAGCCTGGTGGATTTGGCCGCGGCGATGCTGGTCGTCGTGATCTGGGCCTTCAACTTCATTGCCGCCAAGGTCGGGCTGGACGAATTCCCGGCCCTCCTGATGCTGGGCCTGCGTTTCGTCGTCGTCGCTCTCCTGCTGGCGCCGTTCCTCAGGCCGCCGCACCGGCGGTGGGCGTTGGTCGCCATGGTCGCGGTGGTTCTCGGCGGGCTGCACTTCGGCCTGCTTTTCAAAGGGATGGAAGGCGTCAACGCCGGCCCGGCGGCCATCGCCATCCAGTTGACGGTCCCGTTCAGTGCGCTGCTCGCCTGGATCGTCTACGGCGAGCGGATGGGGCGCTGGCAGCTCGCGGGGATGGCCATCGCCTTCGCGGGCATCTACATCCTCGCCGGGGACGCCACGGAGCGGCCCGACCCGGGCTCCTTCCTGATCGTTGTCATCGGCGCCTTCTTCTGGGCGGTGGCCAACGTGCTGATCAAGCGCCTGGGCCGGATCAACCCCTTCGTCCTCAACGCCTGGATCGCGCTCATCGCCGCGCCGCTGCTCTTCGGCGCCAGCGCGGTCCTCGAGAGTGGCCAGATCGCCGCGGTGGCGTCCGCCGGCTGGCGAGGGTGGGGCGCGGTTGTCTACATGGGCGTCGGCGCATCGATCATCGCCTACGGCCTGTGGTACTATCTGATCGGCAAGTATGCGTTGAACCGCATCGTTCCGCTTACGCTCTTGTCGCCCGTTCTCGCGGTCGCGCTCGCCATTGTTATTCTTGACGAACCGTTCACGGTGCGGATCGTCGCCGGCGGCCTGATCACGATCTTCGGCGTCGCCATGATTCAATTCCTGAAACCCGCGCCGAGCGGGCGCGCAGCGAGGCCGGTGTGATCGCCGCGCGCGTGTGCGAAAGCTACGACGCCCGCCCCGCCGCCGGCGTCGTCGATATGCTGGTGCTTCACTACACAGGCATGACGAGCGCCGCCGCCGCCCTGGATCGGCTGTGCGATCCGGAGGTTGCCGTCAGCGCCCACTACCTCGTCGAAGAGGACGGCCGGATTCTGCCGCTCGTCGACGAGCGTCATCGCGCCTGGCACGCGGGCGTCGCGTCCTGGCGCGGCTGG